>NZ_JBHVHQ010000084.1:0-16538 GCF_042800135.1 Streptomyces sp. NPDC057654
GAGCGGCCCCGGCCGAGGCGGTGACCAGCACGCCCTGGGCCGCGCTGCCGGTCAGCCGGCAGGAGCGCAGCACCGGCCGCGCGTCGTCCTCGGCCCGGAACGCGGCCGCGGTGGTGCCGGTCAGTTCGCAGTCGGTGAAGCTGCCGCGGGCCGGACCGCGCATCACCACGCCGTGGCCGGTCACCGCGCTGACGGTCAGTCCGGTGACGACGGTCTCCGCGCCGTGCTCGACGAGCAGCCCGGTGCCGTCGATGTCGGTGACCGTCACGCGCTCCAGCACGGCGCGGCTGTCACCGCCGAGGCGCAGCCCCAGTGCACCCGCGCCCTGTACGCGGCAGTCGCGCAGGGTGGGGGCGGCGGTGCCGGTGACCTCGACGCGGCCGCCGGCGATCTCGCAGCCGTCGAGCAGGACCGTGCCGCCGGCCACCGTCACCGCGGGCTGGTCCGGGTCCAGGCCCCGCACGGCCAGCCCGCGGACCTCGCCCGCACCGCCGACCACGGTCAGCGGTGTGCCGCGGGCGGCCACCAACTGGACGGTGCCCGGCCCCTGCTCGGCGACCAGGGTGATGTCCCGGTCCAGGGTGAGGTTCTCGGTGTACGTGCCCGGCTGGACGGTGACCACCGAGCCGGGGTTCGCGGCGCGCAGCGCGGCGCCGATGGTGCGGTGCCCTCCCCAGCCGCGGGCCCCGACGCGCAGTGCGGCCGCGCCGCCGGACCGCCCGATCATGCCGAGTTGCAGCTCAGCCGCACCGGAGCGGCCGCGTCGTGTGCGTGCTTGGTGGACGAGGTGTAGTCGACGCCGGTGTTGAACAGTTTGAGGGTGAGCTTGCCGCCGCTGACCTTGAAGGGGCCCTGGGAGACCCATTTGCCGCGGTTGCCCACCTGGCTGATGTTGAAGGAGCCGGCGGTCTTGCCCCCGCTGTGATCGGAATTGTACAGGGCGTACCGCGCGGGCGCGCCGCCCACGTGCTGGATGTCGCCGTTGTCCGGGACGTAGACGGCCAGGCTGCAGGAGGCCGCGCCCTTGATCTTGCTGCTGTAGTCGAACTTCCAGAGCACGTACTGGGTCGAGTCGTACGACGAGGACGACCCGGACATGGGGATGGAGAGGTACTGCCCGTTGCAGCCCGAGCCGGCGTAGCCGCCGCTGGAGGACTTGAGCCAGCCGGACGACCCGTGGCCGAAATTGGCGTCCTTCGTCCAGATCTTGGCGCTGTCGTTCGACGGGCAGCCGTAACCGGCGAGCGCGGAGTACGCGGGGGCGGCGAACTGGGAGACGGTCGGGGCGTGAGCGCTGTTCGCGGAGTGCGATGAGGACGACGCAGACGATGAAGAGGACGACTTGCCGGAGCCGGAACCGGAGCCGGTGGTGGGGCCGGAGGACGGCGAGCCCTTGTGGCCGTCGTCGCTCTGGGCCTCCCGGTGCCCGTCCGCCACGGTGTTGTTGCCGGAGTCCCCGCCGGCGCCGTTCGTGCCGCCGCCGCCGCTTCCGCCGCCGTTCGTGCCCGTGCCCCCGTTGTGGGACACGGAGCTCTGGGAGTTCTGCCCCTGGCCGTGCCGGTCCGCCTGGGAGGCGGCGGCCGCGGGGGAGAGCTTGTCGGCGACGTCCTTCTTCTTCGTGTCGTCACCGCCTGTGAGCGCGCCGACGGCGACGGCGCCGAGGCCCACCGCGGCCACCACGGCGATGCCGACGGCCACCACGCGCTTGCCCGACCGGCCCTGGTCGCCGTCGGACCGGACGCCGCCCACGAACGCGGAGACGAAACCGTGCCGGTCCTCCTCGGCGAGGCGGCCGGTCGCCCCGGCGGCGGGCTCCTGCGGCTTCTCCTGATCAGCCACGTGCTTCCTCTCCAAATTCGGGCCGTACGGGACTGCAGCGCAGAATACGGCTGGGGAGTGAACAGGTAAGAGATACCAGGGAAATTCAATTAGTCCCGGAGGGGCGGACTATTCGTTCCCTTGCTGAAATATTGCGAAGTCGTGATCTTCCGGGTGCAACCGCAACGAGAGTCTTATCGTCGCTGGTCAGATGGGTGGACTGGCCAGCCTCGATGCGGTATCCACGTGGTGTGGTGCGCATCTCCGAGGTTATGTTACAGCTCCCCTCCAGCCGATAGGGTATCGGGGCCGTCCAGTACATTGAAGATGCACTGAATCGGTTTCCAGGCAGGGTGTCGGTCTGTGTGCCGGAAGTACGGCGCGTTGATCTGAAGACGGGAAAACGCATGTCCAATTATGCGCGAATTGTGATTATTGAGCATCGGAACCTCGTCCGGCACGGACTGGAGCGGGTGCTGTCCCAGAGCCCCCGACTGGATGTGATCGCCGCGCTGGAGAGGGTCCAGGACTTCACGCCCGACGCGTTCGGCCGAGACGACTCCGGCACCCCCGACGTCATTCTGTTCGGCCCGCCGTCGCGGGACGGGGGCCACGATCCGGAACCGCTGGCGAAGACCGTCGCGGGCCTGGCCGCCTGCGGCCCGGTGCTGGTCGTCTCGGAGTTCAGCGGACCGTACCGGCTGCTGGACGCGATCCGGGCCGGTGCGCTGGGCTGTGTCACCGGAGAGGTCGACGATGCCGAGCTGCTGCGCGCCGTGGAGACCGTCGTGGGCGGCGGCTTCCACCTCTCGCCGACGCTGGCCCCCCGCCTCCACGCCGAACTGCGGCAGCCCAGCGGCGCGGAGCCCAGGTCGCTGGCCCGCCGCGAGCTGGAGACGCTGCGACTGCTCGCCGAGGGGCTGACGCACAGTCAAATAGGCCGCCGGATGGGCCTGACCGAGGCCACGGTCAGCACGTACGTCAAGCGGATCCGGACCAAGCTGAACGTCGGCAACAAGGCCGACCTGACCCGGACGGCCATCGAACTGGGCCTGCTCCGGGACCCCTGGGCGGCTACGGGACCGGGCGCGGCGCGGGGCACGGCCCGCGGCAGGGGGGCCGACCGCTGCCCGTCCCTGCTGCTGTCCCAGGAGTGGCAGGACTGACCGGACCGGCAGCGCCGCAACGGCCCGCCCGCCCCCGGTCACAGATTCCGGCCGATCCCCATGAGCTGTCCGAAGACGCCGAACGCCGCCACCGCCAGCGGAATGGCGAACGCGCCCAGCACCGCGCCCATTCCGCCGAACCACCCCGGGCGGCGCAGCGGCGGCAGCTCCGGCCGCATCAGCCGCCGGAACCCGTACATCACCAGCACGGCGCCGATCGCCAGCACGGCCAGCGGCCCTGCCCAGCCCGGCAGCCCCAGCTGCGCCGGACCGCCGATCAGCAGCAGGGTGAACAGGCCGACGGCCCCGGCGACGCCCACCGGCGCCACCTCGATCACGACCTTCGCCGCCCCGGCCCGCAGCAGCAGCCCGAGCCCGACGCACGCGGTGATCGCGGCGGCGATCGGGGAGCGCTCGTCGGACCCGAGTACCACCAGAGCGGCGGCGGTCACCAGGGACAGCGCCCCGCCCCAGAGGGCGAGCAGCAGCATCGCGGTGCGCACGGCGGCGTCCAGCTCCGCGCCCTCGGGCTCGGAGCCCGCGGCCGGCGCGGCGCGCCGGAAACCGAAGGCGGCCACCCGCCCCGCCGTCGCAGGGGCGATGGTGAGCAGGAAGAACGCCACCACCGCGACGATCGCGGCGCACTGCGCGAGGTCCGCTTTCAGCAGCGCCAGTACGGCGGTCAGCGCCGTGGCGATGAAGGCGCCGAGCAGGACCGCGGCGGTCGTCACGCCCATCGACGCGACGGCGGCCAGCACCGCGCCGACCAGCACGCCGCCGGCCACGCTCAACGCGGTCACCCCGGCCGGGGTCAGCGCCGACTGCTCCGACGCGCGCTCCGCCACCAGCGTCCAGGACGCCAGGGCCATGCACGGCACCGCACACAGCGCGAGGGCCAGCCGCACGGACGCCGGCACGGACCAGCGCCGTTCGGCGGCGACCCAGGCCAGCGCGGGCAGCACCAGGCCCAGCGCGCCGGCCACGGTGCCGGTGACCGCCGTGTCGACCGGGCGCAGTACGACGATGAGCAGCAGCGCGGCGATCCACCAGACCAGGCCGCAGGCCATGACCGTGACGGTGCGCGCCCGCGCGTCCCAGCGGCGGTCCAGCAGCCGCTCGGAGGCTTCCGAGACCTGCTCGGCCACGTCCTGGACGACCGCTTCGTCGAACTCCCCGGCCACCAGGTCGCGCAGATAGAGGAGCTGACCGTCCACCACGCCGACCTCGGCCAGGCTGCGCTCGGGTTCGAACGGGCCCGTCGTGCTGGTCGCCAGCGACCAGGCGGCGGGCATCAGCTCGCTCTCCTCCAGCTCGCACATACGGGCCAGGTCATCGATGTAGTCGGCGATGGGAGCACGGGCCGGGACCGCGAGGTCCACCTGCCTGCGTTCGCCTACGACCGTGATCCGGCAGTGCTCATCGGCCATCGGATGCGCTCAGGTCCTCTCGGGTTCGGTGCGGTCCGTCGAAGGACTCAGGTGTGCTTCCACGTGTTGGTGTTGGCCCACTCGGCCTCGGAGTAGTTGGCGAAGTTGACGTCCATCGCCATGGAGATCTGACCGAGTACGCCGTTCGGGCCGAACAGACCCTCGGCGGCGATGTTCCACTCGCCCTGCAGGCCCTCGTAGTACGTCTGGGCCTGGCCGGACCAGGTCTCCGCGATCGGCTGCAGTTGGACGATCAGCTGGTGCAGCTCATCCGCGATCTGCTGGGAGAGACCGTTGATGTGCCGGCCCGCGCCTTCCAGCTCCGCGCGGACCAGAATGGATGCGTTGTCGATGCCTGCCACGGCGCTACTCCTCGTACGATCGGTCGGTCAGCCGAGCCTGGCGGTCGGAAGCTCGCTCTGCAGGGTGTGGATCCGCTGCAGGGCATCCTGCTCGGACTCCTTGTAGTTGACCTCGTTGCCGCGCAGACCGGAGGCGATGGAGGTGAGCGCCTGGTGCAGCATCTGCGCGTACGTGTCGTACTCGGCCATGTAGATCTGGAAGGTGTCGTGGGCGATGCCCTGCCAGGACTGCTCCAGCTGCATGACGTACGACTTGAGGTTCGCCAGCTTCGCCTCGACGTCCGCCGCCGTGTTGTCACAGGAGACGGCAGCATCGGCGATCATCTGCGGAGTTACCCTGAAATTCGCCGTCATCTAGCCCGCCCTCTCAAACCAGTCTCAACCGGAACTCGGCTGTTCCGCCGCAACTCTCGCAGTGCGCCGGGCGTGCGAACAGTCCCCTGTTCTGATGTCCCCCCTGGTGTCCCCGCCGCCCGAACGCCGATGAGACCCCGTTGAGACGCCGATGAGGGACGAGCCGCCGGACTCGCCCCTCATCGCCTGATATTCGCGTGTTCGCGTGTTCGCGTGCCGCTCGACCGCGGGTGGTCGTGCCGAGTGGTTCAGCGCACGGTGACCGTCAGCACGGGGGAGACGACCCCGCCGCCGGCGATGCGCAGCTCGTTCTTGCCCTTGATGCCGAGCTTGACGCGCAGGGAGTACGTGCCGGACTTGTTGACGGGGACGGACGCGGGCAGCGAGACCCACTTGGCGCCCTGCTTCTGCTGCAAGGTGACGGTGGTGCCCGCCTTGATGCCGGTCGCCGTGCCGGAGATCCGGAACTGCTCCCACGCCTTGACCGAGGTCGCGCTGGCCTTGGCGGTGAGCGCGGCCTTGGCGGGGGCGGGCTTGGCCGGGGCCGGCTTTCCGGGCGCGGGCCGGGCCGGGGCCGGCTTTGCCGGAGCGGTCTTCGCCGGGGCCGGGGCCGGGGCCGGGTTCGGGGCCGCCATGGCGGCGGTCGCGCCACCGGTGAGGACGGCGGCGCTGAGGGCACCTACAACGGCGAGACGGTATGCACGGTTCATGGGGGGTTCCTCCCTGGTGTGCGTGTTGTAAGCCTTCACGGAGGAACACGGTGAAATTGGGGCTGTGGTTGCCTCTGCTCCGAAGGTTCTCGACAAAACTTCGGGATCCGTCAAGTCGGTTGCCTCCCGCGTCCCTTGAGCATCACTGCCCGGCTGCCCGCTCGGCCACGCCCGTCCCCACGGCTGTTCGTCGAACGGATTTCGGATGCGTACCGCGATCGTCCATGGGGCCGGAGCGCACGCGAGATGCGGCGTGTACCGGCCTTCACAAGCGGACCCCGCCGCGCGACGCTGACCCCATGGCCCCGCAGACGCTCACCGAGAACCCCTTCACCCTTGGCGTGGCGTCCGGCGACCCGCTGCCGGGCTCCGTCGTGCTCTGGACACGGCTCGCGCCCCGCCCCTACGAGGTGGGCGGCGGGCTGCCGCCCACCGGCAGCGTGAGCGTCGGCTGGGAGGTGGCCGCGGACGACGCGTTCGGCTCGCCCGTGCAGAGCGGCACCGTGGCCGCGCCCGCCGCCGACAACTACACCGTGCACCTGGACGTACGCGGCCTCGAACCCGCCCATGACTACTACTACCGCTTCCGCGTGGACCAGTGGACCAGCCGGGTGGGCCGCACCCGCACCGCGCCCGCGGCCGGTGCGTCCGTCGCGTCCGTCGGTGGGCTGCGGCTCGGTCTCGTCTCCTGCCAGCAGTACGACGAGGGCTACTACACGGCCCTCGCGCACCTCGCCGAGGAGGATCTCGACGCGGTCCTGTTCGTCGGCGACTACATCTACGAGAACGCCATCAACGCCAAGGCGGGCGCCCGGAACTACACCGACCCCCCGCTGCCCGCGATCTTCAACCACTGGACGGTCACCCTGGACGACTACCGGCTGCGGTACGCGCTCGGGAAGTCGGACGCCGACCTCCAGGCCGCGCACGCCGCCCACCCCTGGATCGTCACCTGGGACGACCACGAGGTCGAGAACAACTACGCGGGCGACATCTCCCAGCACAACGACCCGATCGAGCAATTCCGCAAGCGCCGGGCCGCCGCCTACCGCGCGTTCTGGGAGAACATGCCGCTGCGCGAGGCCCAGCGGCCCAAGGGGCCCGACGCGATCCTCTACCGCCGCCTCCAGTACGGGGCGTTGGCGCAGTTCGACGTGCTCGACACCCGGCAGTACCGCTCCGACCAGGCGTACGGCGACGGCTGGCAGTACCCCGGCCCCGAGTCGGAGAACCGCGCCCGCACCCTGACCGGCGCCGCCCAGGAGCGCTGGCTCCTCGACGGGTTCCGCTCCTCCACCGCCACCTGGAACGTCATCCCGCAGCAGGTCGCCTTCTGCCGCCGCAAGAACACCACCGCCGACCGCTCCCGGCTCTCGATGGACGCCTGGGACGGCTACCCCGCCTCCCGCGCGCGCGTGCTGGCCGGGATCGAGCAGGCCGGCATCGGAAACCTCGTCGTGCTCTCCGGGGACGTGCACGTCAACTACGCCATGGACATCAAGAAGGACTTCAACAAGCCCGCCTCCCAGACGCTCGGCGTCGAGTTCGTCGGGACGTCCATCTCCAGCGGCTTCGACGGCGCGGACAAGCCGGGCGACTGGTCCACCATGCTGGCCGCCAACCCGCACATGAAGTTCTACAACGGCCGCCGGGGCTACGTGCTGCTCTCGCTCGACGCCGAGCGCGTACGGGCCGACTTCCGCACCGTCACCGGCGTCCGCACCCCCGGCGCGCCCATCTCCACGGCCGCCTCCTTCGTCTCGGAAGCGGGCGATCCGGGGCTGAAGCCCGCTTGACCTCAATGGCCCGCTTGACCTCAATGCGACCCGGTTCATACCTCGGTAAGGGCCGCAGCCCCGCGTGGTCATGACACCATGGTGTATCAACCAAGTACCCCATGGAGAGACGATGACGGACCCCGGCCCCACCACGGCCGAGACCCCCCAGAAGGCCCCCGAGGCCCGCGAGGAAACTGACGGAATCCGCATACCCACCCCGCCCAAGGCCGCGGCACGCCGCGCCGGCCTGCTCGTCACCCTGGTGCTCGGCGGTCTCACCGCGCTCCCGCCGCTCTCCATGGACATGTACCTCCCCGCGCTCCCGGAGGTCACCGACGCCCTGCACAGCCCGGCCGCGACCGTCCAGCTGACCCTGACCGCCTGCCTCGTCGGCATGGCGCTCGGCCAGCTCGTCGTCGGCCCCATGAGCGACAAGTGGGGGCGCCGCCGCCCGCTCCTCATCGGCATGGTGATCTACATCCTCGCCACCGCCGTCTGCGCCGTCGCGCCCACCGCGCCGATGCTCATCGGGTTCCGTCTGATCCAGGGCCTCGCCGGGGCCGCCGGCATCGTCATCGCCCGCGCCGTCGTCCGCGACCTCTACGACGGCATCGCCATGGCCCGCTTCTTCTCCACCCTGATGCTCATATCGGGCGTCGCGCCCGTCGTCGCCCCCCTCATCGGCGGCCAGATCCTGCGGCTCACCGACTGGCGCGGCGTCTTCGTCCTCCTCACCGTCATCGGCATCCTGCTCACCCTCGTCGTCTGGCGCTGGCTGCACGAGACCCTGCCGCCGGAGCGCCGCCACGCGGGCGGCCTCGGCGACGCCCTGCGCACCATGCGCTCGCTCCTCGCCGACCGGGTCTTCGCCGGCTACACCCTCGCGGGCGGCCTCGCCTTCGGCGCGCTCTTCGCCTACATCTCCGCCTCGCCCTTCGTCGTGCAGGACATCTACGGGGCCTCCCCGCAGACCTTCTCCCTGCTCTTCGGGATCAACTCCATCGGGCTCGTCGCCGTCGGCCAGCTCAACGGCAAGGTCCTCGTCGGCCGCGTCAGCCTCGACAAGGCCCTCGGCGTGGGCCTCACCGTGATCACCCTCGCCTCCGTCGCGCTGCTCCTGATGACCTCCGGCGTCTTCGGCGAGCCGGGGCTCACCCCCATCGCCATCGGGCTGTTCGTGCTGATGTCCGCGATGGGCCTCGCCATGCCCAACACCAACGCCCAGGCCCTCATGCGCTCCCGCGACGCCGCGGGCTCCGCCTCCGCGCTGCTGGGCACCTCCACCTTCCTGCTCGGCGCCGTCGCCTCGCCGCTCGTCGGCATCGCGGGCGAGCACACGGCCGTACCGATGGCCGTCGTCCAGCTGGCGTGCGCGCTCGCCGCCGTCGCCGCGTTCCTGGGGCTGTGCCGCCCGTGGCAGCGCCGGAACGAGACCATGAGCTGACGGAACTCCACCAGGGCCGCGGGCCCGGAGCAGGGGCGGCCCCGCCTCTACTCCGGGCCCGTCTCCGTACGCTCCGCCTTGGCGGGCTCCGTCTCCGTACGTTCCAGCAGCCGTTCGTAGCGCTGCCGGGCGGCCTGCGGGGTGCCCAGGCCCAGCCCGAAGGCGACCTCGGGCCAGGTCATGCCGCGCCCCCGCGCCATCTGGAGGAGCCCGGCCTCCAGCTCGTCCAGTTCCCCGCGCACCAGCGGGAGCAGCGACAGGGCCGCGGTGATGTCCGCGTGGTCCACCTCGGGCTCGCCGTCCTCGCGGAGCGCGGCCCCGCTGAGCAGGAATCCCACGAGCCGGACGGCCTCGTGCGGGCCGAGGAGCGCCGGGTTGGCCTGCCGGCGGCGCTGCTCGTCGGTGGCCGCGTGCCGTTCGGCGATGCGGAAGAGAGAGGCGTAGACGCGCTGGGCGCGGGCCTCGTCGGGGTGCTGGGGCGTGAAGGGATCGGAGGTTGTCATGCGACCAGCATGGAGGGGCGCACAATCCACTGTCAACAGATTATGGTGAACAATCTGTTTGCATGGATCGTCTCCATGGTGGTTTGTGCGCCCCGGCCGCATGCCTTACGCCGCATGCCTTACACCACATGCCTTACGCCACATGCCTTTACGTCGTATGCCTTAGCGTCGTATCCCTCTACAGGGAGCGCTCCATCCGCTCCGCCATCAGCTTGATGAACCGCGACGGGTCGCTCAGCTCGCCGCCCTCGGCGAGCAGCGCCATCCCGTAGAGCAGCTCCGCGGTCTCCCCGAGCCCGGCCCCGCTCTCACCGGACTGCTCGCCGTGCGCCTTGTTGACCGCGCTCACCAGCGGGTGCCCGGGGTTCAGCTCCAGAATGCGCTTGGCGCGCGGCATGTCCTGCCCCATCGCCCGGTACATCGCCTCCAGGCCCGGGGTCGCGTCATGCTCGTCCGAGACGACGCACGCGGGCGAGGTCGTCAGGCGCGAGGAGAGCCGCACCTCCTTCACGTCCTCGGCCAGCCGCTCCGTCATCCACGTCAGCAGCGCCCCGTACTCCTCCTGCCGCTTCTCGCGCTCGGTCTCGGCCTCCTTCTTCTCCTCCTCGCTGCCGAGGTCGACCTCGCCCTTGGCGACGGACCGCAGCTGCTTGCCCTCGAACTCGGGGACGGCGTCGACCCACACCTCGTCCACCGGGTCGGTGAGCAGCAGCACCTCGATGCCCTTGGCGCGGAACGCCTCCATGTGCGGGGAGTTCTCCAGCGCCTGCCGGCTCTCGCCGGTCAGGTAGAAGATGTGCTCCTGGCCGTCCTTCATGCGCTCCGCGTACTGCGCCAGGGTCGTCGGCGACTCGGCGTCGTGGGTCGAGGGGAACGAGGAGATGCCGAGGATCGCGTCGCGGTTCTCGAAGTCGCCGAGCAGCCCCTCCTTGAGGACGCGGCCGAACTCCTTCCACAGCGCCGCGTAGCGCTCCGGGGACCCGGACATCATGTCCTTGATCGTGGAGAGCACCTTCTTCGCGAGACGGCGGTGCATCAGCTGGATCTGCCGGTCCTGCTGGAGGATCTCGCGCGACACGTTGAGCGACAGGTCCTGCGCGTCCACGACGCCCTTGACGAACCGCAGGTAGGGAGGCATGAGCGCCTCGCAGTCGTCCATGATGAAGACACGCTTCACATAGAGCTGCACGCCGCGCTTGTGATCCCGCATGAACAGGTCCTGCGGCGCGTGCGAGGGGATGAACAGCAGCGCCTGGTACTCGAAGGTGCCCTCCGCCTGCATGCGGATCGTCTCTAGCGGGTCGTTCCAGTCGTGGCTGATGTGCTTGTAGAGCTCGTGGTACTCCTCGTCGCTCACCTCGTCCCGCGAGCGCGCCCACAGGGCCTTCATCGAGTTGAGCGTCTCGACCTCGGGCTCGGTCTCGCCGGCCGGACTGTCGGCCGAGTCCTCATCGGCCGAGTCCTCTGCGGCGGCCGGGGCCTCGGCTGCCATCCGGATCGGCCAGGTGATGAAGTCGGAGTACCGCTTGACGATCTCCTTGATCTTCCAGGGGGAGGTGTAGTCGTAGAGCTTGTCCTCCGTGTCCGCGGGCTTGAGCCGCAGCGTGACCGAGGTGCCCTGCGGCGCCTCGTCCACGGTCTCGACGGTGTACGTGCCCGTGCCGTCGGACGTCCAGCGGGTGCCCTGGCTCTCGCCCGCGCGCCGGGTCAGCAGCGTGACTTCCTCGGCCACCATGAAGCTCGCGTAGAACCCGACGCCGAACTGGCCGATGAGCCCCTCGGCCGCGGTCGCGTCCTTGGCCTCCTTGAGCTCCTGGAGGAACTTCGCCGTGCCGGAGTTGGCGATGGTCCCGATGAGCTCGCGCACCTCGTCGTACGACATGCCGATGCCGTTGTCCCGTACGGCCAGCGTGCGGGCGTCGCTGTCGGCCTCGATGGCGATGTGGAGATCGGACGTGTCCGCGCCGAGCGCGTCGTCGCGCAGCGATTCCAGACGCAACTTGTCCAGTGCGTCGGAGGAGTTGGAGATCAGCTCGCGCAGGAAGACATCCTTGTTCGAGTAGATCGAGTGGATCATCATTTGCAGGAGCTGGCGTGCTTCTACCTGAAACTCGAACGTTTCGGTCGGCATGATTCGCTATTCCTTCTAAGGTGCCTAGGGCTGACCTGGGAACTGTAGAACAGCGAGCCGACTCGTTTCCCGGCCCTGCCGAACCCCGGCGATATGGAACTCCTGCTACCGCCCGCCGGTCGCGGCTCTTCCGCGACAGTGCGTAACTGGCTCAACTTCGTTCACATGCTTGACACTTGGCGTACGCAATCAGACTCTTTTGCGCAGTGTCCGCCCTGGCCAAGAGGCGGAGTAGAGGAGACGACTGTGCTCAGACGGACAATGACGGCCATGGCCGTGACGGCCCTCGCCCTGAGCGGCGCGCTCGTCAGCACCGCCGCGAGCGCCGCGCCCGCGGCGAGACTCGCGGTCGACTGCAAGCACTCGATCAGCCACGAGACGCCCGGCAGCGCGTCCGGGTCCTTCAAGAAGAGCATCACCCTCAAGACCGGCCCGTACGCCGACTGCGGGAAGGTGAAGGAATTCCCCACGGGCTCCAAGTTCTGGATCTGGTGCGGCGCGTACAACAACTACAAGAACCTCTGGTACTACGGCCGCGTCGACGGCACGCAGACCAAGGGCTGGGTGTACGCGGACAACCTGGTGTGGTCCGGCACCTGGAAGAGCTGCTGAGACGCCGGAAAGAGAAGCCGAGAAGAGAAGCCGAGAAGAGGAGACGACTGTGCTCAGACGGACCATGACAGCCCTCGCCGTGTCGACGCTCGCCCTGAGCGGCGCCCTCGTCGGCACCACCGCGAGCGCCGCGCCGACGGCGAAGGCCGCGGTCGACTGCAAGCACTCGATCACCCATGACCACCCCGGCAGCGCCTCCGGCAGGTTCAACGGGGGCTTCAACCTCAAGACCGGCCCCTACGCGGACTGCGGCAAGGTGCAGAAATTCCCCGAGGGCACCAAGTTCTGGATTTGGTGTTCCACCTACAACAGCTATAACAACCTCTGGGCGTACGGCCGGGTCGACGGCACGCAGACCAAGGGCTGGATTCCCGTCAAGGATCTGGTGTGGAGCGGCTATATGTACGCGTGCTGAACGCGTCATTCCGGCCCGGCGCGGCCGCCCGGCCGGGGCCGCTGTACCGCCGTCCCGGCCGGACCGGCGGAGGCCCGTAGAATTCGGCGGATGTACGACGCCCCCGAATCCCCCCGGACCGGCGAGACGCTGCGCGCGGCGCTCGCCGAGCTGCTCGACGGGCTCCCGCCCAAGCAGGCCGCGCAGGCCGTCGACCGGCTGATCGCCAACTACCGGGGGCGCACGCCGACGGACGCGCCCGTGCTGCGCGACCGCTCGGACGTGGTCGCGTACGCCGCGTACCGGATGCCCGCGACCTTCGAGGCCGTACGCGCCGCCCTCGACGCCTTCCGGGAGCAGGACCCCGACTGGTCGCCGGCGACCCATGTGGACGTCGGCGGCGGCACCGGCGCGGCGAGCTGGGCGGTGGACGCCGCCTGGCCCGGCGCCGAGCGCGCCACGACCGTTCTCGACTGGGCCGAACCGGCGCTCGCGCTGGGCGGCGAGCTCGCCCGTACAGCCGCGTCCCCCGCCCTGCGCGCGGCGCGGTGGCAGCGGGCGGAGATCGGCGCCGGGCTGAAGCTGCCGGACGCGGACCTCGTCACCGTCTCGTACGTGCTCGGCGAGCTCACCGAGGCCGCCCGCGCCGCCGTTGCCGAGGAGGCCGCCCGCGCCGCGCGGGCCGTCGTGATCATCGAACCCGGCACCCCCGACGGCTACCGCCGCGTCCTCGCGGCCCGCGACCGGCTGATCGCCGCCGGGCTGCGGGTGGTCGCGCCGTGCCCGCACAGCGCGGGGTGCCCGATCGTGCCGGGCGCGGACTGGTGCCACTTCTCGGCCAGGGTCAGCCGCTCCTCCCTGCACCGCCGGGTCAAGGGCGGCTCGCTGCCGTACGAGGACGAGAAGTTCAGCTACGTCGCGGCCGTACGGTCCCCCGTGGACCCGGCCCCGGCCCGCGTCGTGCGCAGGCCGCAGATCCGCAAGGGGCAGGTGCTGCTGGACCTGTGCACGGCCGAGGAGCAGATCCGCCGCGAGACGGTCACCAAGCGCCACGGCCCCCTCTACCGCGCGGCGCGCGACGTCGACTGGGGCGACGCCTGGCCGCCGCCGACGGACTGACGGGGCCGGCTGACGGGAGCCGCCTGACGGGGCCCGGCTCCGCGGCAGCAGGCCGGACCCCACGCGCCCTCGCTCAGCGCAGTTCCTGCGTGCAGCACTTCACGCTGCCGCCGCTCTTGAGCAGCTCGCCCAGGTCCAGCCCGACCGGCTCGAACCCCCGCTCGCGCAGCGGCCCGAACAGCCCCACCGCCGCCTGCGGCAGCACCACATGGAGGCCGTCGCTCACCGCGTTGAGCCCCAGCGCCTCCGCGTCCGCCTCGGCGGCGATCAGGGCGTCGGGGAACAGCCGCTCCAGCACCGCCCGGCTGCCGGGCGAGAACGCGCCCGGGTAGTACATGATCTCGTCGCCGTCGCCGTCGGCGTCGAGCACGCACAGCGCCGTGTCGAGGTGGTAGTAGCGCGGATCGACGAGGTCGAGCCCGATCACCGGGCGGCCGAAGTACTCCTGGACCTCGGCGTGCGACAGCGGGCTGCTGCGGAAGCCGCGGCCGGCCAGCAGCCAGGAGGAGGTGACGGCGAAGTCGCCCTCGCCCTCGTTGATGTGCTCCGGCTCCCGGACGTCGCGGTAGCCGTGCGCGCGGAACCACTCGGCGTGCACGGCGGCCTCGGCGGTCCGCTCGGCGTGGGCGAAGCGCGCGCCGAGCACGCGGCCGTCCACGACCGTCGCGCCGTTGGCGGTGAAGACCATGTCGGGCAGGCCGGGGAGCGGTTCGAGCTCCTCGACGGTGTGGCCGAACGACCGGTAGCGGTCGCGCAGATCCTCCCACTGCGCGACGGCGAGCCGCAGGTCCACCGGCTTGGCCGGGTCCATCCAGGGGTTGATGGAGTACGTGACGCGGAAGTGGGCGGGCGGGCACATCAGGTAGCGCCGGGCGGTGGCGGAACGCGGTGGCGGTGGCATACGCAAGGAGAGCTCCTCACGACGGAGTCGGGCACGTACGGGATGTCGCACGTGCCCAAATCGTCCACCCCGGCGCTCCGCACCGCATGATCCGTACGGGTGGTTCACGGCCCGTGTCCGGTATGGCCCGCGCCTGGTGACCCCTCGCCCCCTCGGCGACACCCCGCCCAACCCAAGACGAAACGTCTCGACTAGGGCGCTCGTTATCCTTCCGGTCATGCCGAACAAGACAGCGCCCGACTCCACCCGCCGCAGCGAGCGGTCCCGCCGCGCCATCCTGGACGCCTCCCTCGAACTCGTCGCCGAAAACGGCTTCGCCAAGCTGACCATCGAGGCCATCGCCGCCCGCGCCGGCGTCGGCAAGCAGACGATCTACCGCTGGTGGCCCTCGAAGGCCGCCGTGCTCTTCGAGGCGTGCGTCCCCGACGGCGGCGACCCCCGAGCCGTCGAGCTGCCGGACACCGGCGACATCGAGGCCGACCTCAAGACCGTGCTGCGGGCCACCGTGGACGAGCTCGCCGACCCCCGCCTCGCCGCGCCGACCCGCGCGCTCGCCGCCGAGTCGCAGAGCGACGAGGACCTCGCGGCCATGCTCACCGAGCGGGTGCTCGAACCGCAGCTCCAGGCGTACGTCCGGCGGTTCCGGACCGCACAGGAGGCCGGCCAGATCGCCGAGGGCATCGACCTGCGCATCGCGCTCGAACTGTTCGTCGGCCCCCTCTTCCACCGCTGGATGACCCGCACCCTCCCCGTCACCCACGAGTACGCCGACACCGTCGCCGACCTCGCGCTGAACGGCATGCGGCCCCGCTGAAGGGTCTGTGGGCCGGCCCGCGCGGGCGCGCCCCGGCCGGCCACGGTCCGTACGCCCTACGCACACATTCCGTACGCGCGCCGACGGGCCGCCGGTGTACGCCCCGCCTGCCGACGTACGCCCCTGACGCCCGTACGACCCGTCCCGGCCACCCCGGATACGGACACTGGTCACACCAGGAGCAGGATGGTGGCAGCATTGATCCCAGCCCGCGGTCGAAGTGAGGGGATAGATGGAACGCAAAAGCAGGTTCTCCCAATGGCTGCGCCGACCGAGGAGCACGGCCGCCGATACGGGTGCGGACGCCCAGGCCGTCCGCGAGGATCTGCTCCTGGCCGCCGCCGTCGCGGGCTTCCCGCTGGCCCTCGCGGCGTATCCATCGGGCTACGGCTGTTCCTGTGAACGCATCGGCTGCCCGACGCCGGGCCGCCACCCCGTCTCCTTCGCCTGGCAGACGCTCGCCTCCACCGACCCCGAGAAGGTCGGCGGCTGGCTGCGGGCCGACCTCCAGGCCAACTTCATCACCGCCACCGGCATCAACCACGACGTCCTCGACGTGCCCCTCGAAGCGGGGCGGCAGGCCCTGGAGCGGCTCGGCGTGGCGGGCGTCGAGGTCGGCCCCGTCGCCACCTGCGCGCCCGACCGGATGCTGTTCTTCACCAAGACCCGCGGCACCCCGGACGACGAGGACGAGTGGTGGCCGTGCGAGCTGGACTGCCACCCCGAGACCATGGACGAGCATCCTGGGCTGCGCTGGCACTGCCGCGGCAGCTATGTGCTCGTACCGCCCTCGCGGGTGCCCGGCGACGGGGGCGTGGCCTGGCTGCTCGGCCCCGAGCGGCCGCTGCCCGAGCCGCTGACGCTCCTGGAGTCGCTCACCGACGCCTGCGCGCAGTTCGCGGGGGAGCGGCCGGACCACGACCACGAGTCCGCGGCCTGGCCGATCGGCCGCTGACAGCCTTCGGCCGGGGCCGTCCGCTCGTACGGGCCTCAGCCGCCCTTGAC
>NZ_JBHVHQ010000085.1:0-16457 GCF_042800135.1 Streptomyces sp. NPDC057654
GTCCTCGTGCAGACCAATGTCTTCTGGCGGCTGGCCGCCAAGTACGGCGAGATGTACTACCGCCTCGCCTGCCTGGAGTCCGGCATCCAGGTCGCGCAGGCGCTGGCCGTCGCGGACGGCCAGAACGCCACGGCCCGCATGTGCTTCCCCGACGCCGACGTCACGGAGCTGCTGGGGCTCGACCCGCGCGAGGAGGGGGTGCACGCGATCGTCGAGCTGGTGCCCCCGGTCCCCGCCGCCTTCGGCGGCCCGTCGCTGGCGGCCTTCCCGCGCGCGGCGGGCGCGCACGCGGCCGTACTCGCGCAGAGCCGGCCGGGGGTGGAGCCGCTGCGGCCGGCGGCGGTACCGGAGGACGTACCGGACGCGGAGCCCGAGTCCGAGGCGGGGGCGGAGTCGGAGTCCGAGGCCGAGTCGGAGTCGGAGACCCCTTCGGCGGAAGAATCGAAAGAATCGGAAGAAATAGCGGCAGAACCTCAACGGATCACGCTGCCGCACGCCGTACCGGATCTGCGGGCCGGTACCCGGACCCGGCACGCGGCCATGCGCGGCTTCAGCGGCGAGCCGATGCCGGCGGGCGCGCTGGCCGCGATCCTCGCCGCATACGGCCGGCAGGAGCGCTGGGACCTCCCGGCGAACCTGGTCGAGTTCTACTGCGTGATAGCCGACGTGCCGGGCGTACCGTCCGGGGCCTACCGCTACCTTCCCGACGAGCATCAGCTGGAGCTGGTGAGCGAGGGCGACCCCCGGCAGCGGCTGCGCGAGGCGGCGCTCGCCGCGCTGACCCAGCAGGGCGCGCGCACGGGAAACCTGTGGCTGCTGCCGGTGGGCGACGCGGCGGCGGCCGAGCAGCGGTTCGGCGCGCGCTGGTACCGCGTGCAGCAGGCCGCCGCGGGCGCCGCGCTGCACCGCGCGTGCCTCGCCGCCGCGGCGGTCGACGTGGCCAGCCGCATCCAGAACGACGTGCTCACTCATCTGCTGGACGGCTGGTTCGGCCTGGAAGGGCGCAAGCGGAGCCTGCTGATGGCCCAGCTGGGCGCGGAGCACCCGGCCGGGCTGCGCCCCGAGTTCCGGCTGACTTGGTGAAGGGGAACCACGCGTGAGCAAGACGGTAATCGGCGACGGGCTGCTCGCCGACGCCATCGCCCTGCGCCCGCCGCCGTCGACGCTGGTGGTGGCGCACGACGGCTGGGACACCGGCGGCTGGCCCGCCGCGCACGACCGGGGCGAGCCCTGGCTGCCGGTGTGGACCGAACTCGGCCGGGTCGTGATCGGCCCGGTCGTCCGCCCCGGCGAGCCCGGCTGCGCCCGGTGCGTACAGACCTGGCGGGCCGCCGCACCCCAACGCGACCAGCACACGGCGGAGTTGAGGAAGGTGGACCGGATCGCGTCGCGGCCCTCCGACTGGCTGTCGGGGTTCGCCGCCGACGCCGTGCGCGAGCTGCTGCACTCGGGCGCGGCCGGGGACTGCTGCTGGTACCTCGATCTGCGGGACCTCTCCCTGACCCGGCACGCGTTCCTCCCGGACCCGCTGTGCGAGCTCTGCGGCGCGCTGCCCGACGACACGGCCGTACGGGCCTCGATCACGCCCCAGTCGCGGCCCAAGCCGCACGCGGGCGCGTCCCGGATCCGCGAGCTGTCCGAGCCCCGGCTGACCGGGCTGTACGTGGACGCCGAGACCGGCGTCGTCGCCCCGCCGAGCGGGCTGCGCGACGCGCTGTTCCCGCTGGCCGAGGCGGTGCTGACGGAGTACGGCTACCGCGGCGAGGCGGGGTTCGGGCGCACCCGCGACTTCGCGTCCTGCCGGACCACCGCCGTCGCCGAGGCTCTGGAGAGGCTCGGCGGCCAGTGGCCGTGGGGCAAGCGGACGACCGTACGCGGCAGCTACGCCGAGTTGGCCGGGGACGCCCTCGATCCGCGCTCGCTCGGCCTGTTCCCCCCGGACCGCTACGAGGAGCCGGACTGCGCGTACCGGCCGTTCACCGAGGACGCGGTGGCCGACTGGGTGTGGGGGTACTCCTTCCGCGAGGCCCGGCCCGTGCTCGTACCCGAGAACCACGCGTACTACCGGACGGCGCTGCGGCCCGGCGCGGTCCGCCCGGACAAGCCGTTCACCTTCGAGATCTCCAACGGCTGCGCGCTCGGCGGCTGCCTGGAGGAGGCGGTCCTGCACGGCATCCTGGAGGTCGTCGAACGCGACGCGTTCCTGATGACGTGGTACGCGCGGCTGCCCGTACCGGAGGTGGACCTCGCCCGCGCGCCCGACCCGCGCATCAAGCTGGTCGTGGAGCGCCTGGAGCGCACCGGGTACCGGGTGCGGGTCTTCGACATGACGCTGGCCGAGGGGATTCCCGCGTTCTGGGTGCTGGCCGAGGACACCGTCGGCGACGACGCGCGGCCGAAGGTCATCTGCACCAGCGGCTCGGCGCTGGACCCGGTCTCCGCCGTGCTCACCTCGCTCGGGGAGCTGGCGCCCATCGTCGAGCAGGAGCTGGTGCGGTACGCCGCCGAGGCGGACCGGGCCCGGCGGATGGCCGCCGATCCCGACCTGGTGCGCATCATGCCCGATCACGCGCTGTGCGGCGCGACGCCGGAGGCGTACGAGCGCTTCTCGTTCCTGCTCGACGGCGACCGGGTGACGGGGTGGGACCGGGTGGGGCGCGGGGGCGGTTCGGGCCGGCCCGGCCACGGGCCCTGGCCGCTCCACACCGATCTGCGGGACGACCTCGCCGAGGCGGTCGGCCGGATGCTGGCGGGCGGCATGGACGTGGTGGCCGTCGACCAGACGTCGCCGCTGCACGAGGCCGCCGGCCTGCGCTGCGTGAAGGTGATCGCACCCGGCGCGCTGCCGATGACCTTCGGCCACCGCAACCGGCGGATCACCGGGCTGCCCCGGCTGCGGGAGGTCCCCCACCGGCTCGGATACGCGCAGCGCCCGCTGACGGACGCGGACATCAACCCCTACCCCCACCCCTTCCCGTGACCGATCACGCCACTGCCTTCGGGGTACGCGTCGCGGGGCTGCCCGCGACCGTGCTCGACCGGCTCACCGACCAGCGGCTGCGGGACGCGCTGCTGGCCTCGGTCCGTACGGCGGTCGAGCTGACGGTCCGTGCGGCGGAGCTGTCCGACCGCTGCCACAGCGTGATCGGGGCGCTGTCGGACCCGGCCGCGAAGCCGAAGCTGGTCGCGCTGCGGCGGGCCGTGCACCAATGGCGCGATCCGGGGCGGCTGCTGGCGGAGCCGCTGGTAGCAGGCGCCCTCGGCCCTGAACTGGCTTCTGCTGTCGCGGAGTTCGGGGTGGCGGTGTCGCAGTACCGCTCCGACCGGGCCCAGCTCCCGACCGTACTGGCCGAGGCGGAGGATTCCGTCGCGGACAGCCTGCGGGAGGTCGGGACCGACCCGCGCTTCGGCCAGGGGCTCGCGCACGCCAGCCCCACCCTCCATGAGGCGCTGCGGCGCGGTCCGGGGCGGAAGGAGCTGACCCGGCTGGCGGTCTACGCCGCGCGTGCGGCCGTCAAGACCAGCCCGTTCAGCACGTTCACCGCCGGCGGCCTCGGCCGGTACGTACCGGAGGGCCCGGCGCTGCGGTGGACCGCGACGGAGCGGCCCCGTTCGGTCGTGGAACTCGACCTGTCGGTTCTCACTCCGCTGGCCGCCGAGCTGACGGACGTACGCGTCCGCGTGCGCGTCAATCCGAGCGCGCGTGTGGTGGCCGACGCCGTGCGGTTCATCGGCCCGGCGCCGGCCGAGGAACTGCTCAGCCTGCCACTGACCCCGGCCCTGCGGCACTGCCTGCGCGCGACCGCCGCCACTGCCACCGCCGCCGATCAGCCGCCGACGCTCGCCGAGCTGACGGCGGCCTTCCCCGCGCCGCCGGAGAAGGCAATCGGCTACCTGCGCCGACTCATCGCGGCCGGGCTGCTCCTGATACGTCCCGACTTCGACGAGCACGGAGTCGACCCGTTGGGACGGCTGGCGGACCGGGCTCCAGCGCTGGCCCCTCTCCGAGACACCCTGCGTACATACGGGAGCGCGAACGGCACGGACCGGGTCGCGCTGGGACCGGTCCTGTACGAACAGCTCCAGACCCTCGGCGTCACCGGCAAACTCCGGGACGTCGTGACCGAGCAGTCCGTCATCCCCGGCGTCGTGGTCGAAGCGGGGCTGCCCGCGTGGCAGGAGGTCCTGGACGACCTGGCCGCCGCCTGCCGGGCGCTCGCGGTCTTCGATCACACGCTGCCCTTCAAGCTGGCGGTCGCCGCGTTCGTACGGGAGCGGTTCGGGACGGGGGCGCCGGTGCCGTTCGACCGGTTCTACGCGGAGCTGGTCCGGGACGGACACGAGGTCATGCGGCTGCACCCGGCCGCCGTCGCCTTCGATATGAGCGGGCTGACGGGCACGCTCTCGGCGAGCCCGGTCCCGGAGGTGCGCCGCCTGGTCGACCTGATCGCCGAGGTCCGGGGTGCGCTGCCGGACCGGAGGCGGCTGGCGCGGGTGCTGGACGGGCTGCCGGAGTGGGTGGGCCCGGTGGGGTCGGTAGCGGTGTACGCCCAATACTCGCTACTGAGCGGCGAGTTGACAGTAAACGCGGTGAACTCGGGCTTTGGAAGGGGCCGTTCCCAGACAAGTCGACTACTGCGCCATGTATCAGGTGAAGAGCCCCTCCCGGTAGAGGCTAGGCACCCGAGCGGCACGACGTACGCGGAGTTCGCCCAGACCCTGGCCACCTCGCTCAACCAGCGCGAGCTCGTCCTCCCCGGCCGGCTCGACTACCCGCCGCCCGCCCGGCTGACGGTCGGCGTGGGCGACGACGGGCTGCCGGTCCTATTCGACGGCGACGGCGACGGCGATGCCGATGGCGGCGGTTCGGCGGTCCGGCCCGTGCACGGCGGACTCTCGTACGAGCGGCAGTTCCCGCCGGTCATGGCGCTGCTGGTCGAGGCGTTCGGCGAGAACCCCATCCTGCTGCGGCCCGATCAGCCGCTCCAGCACGACGCGAGCGCCGGGCGCGGCCAGGGCTGCGTCCTGCACGCGCCGCGGCTGGCCATCGGCCGCGTGGTGCTCCGCCGCGCCACGTGGGTCGCCCAGGCGGGGACGCTGCCGCGCCGCACGCCCGGCCAGTGCGACGCGGAGTTCCTGCTCACGGTCGTGACGTGGCTGACCGAGCACGGCATCCCGCCCCGCTTCTTCGTGTCCGTGCTGCGGATGGACGCCGTCGCGACGGGTTCGGCGGCGAGCGACCGCGCCCGGAAGCCGCTGTACGTGGACGTCGGCTCGCCCCCGCTGATGCTGGCCTTCGAGCGCCTGGCCAGGGACCCGGGCAGCGCGGCGGTGTTCTACGAGGTCGCGCCGGAGCCGGAGGCGGCGCTAGCGGATCACGAGGGCGTGCCGAGGGTGACCGAGTACGTAATAGAGCTGAACTGTCGAGAAGGAAGAAGGACATGACAGAGCCCGTATGGCGCAGCGTGAACGTCTTCCACCACGACAGCGACCGGACCGATCTGCTGCTGGACGCGGTGCGCCCGTTCATCGCGGCGGTGACGCCTTCGGTGGACCGGGTGTACTTCCAGCCGCACTGGCGGCGTGGGCCGCACGTCCGTATCCCGATCCGGGCGAGCGCCGGGATCTTCGAGGCCGTGGTGGCCCCGGCGGTCGCCGGGACGCTCCAGGAGTACGTACGGACGCACCCGTCCACGGTGGCCTTGGACGAGCGGGCGGCGCACGACCAGCACGTCCGCCTGGCCCAGCAGGAACGAGAGGAAGGCCCGCTGTCCCCATGGGCGGCGAACAACACGATCGAGACGGAGCCGTACGACCAGCGCCTGGGCGTGCTGGGCGGGCAGGCCGCGGCGGATCTGCTGGCCGACTACTACGTGGACACCAATGAGATCGTCTTCGGCATCCTCGACCGGGTGCGCGGCGGCGGCTCGAAGATGGCGCTGGCGGTCGATCTGTTCATCGCGGCGGCGCACCGCTTCCTCCCGCCGGTGACCTACGGCTATCTGTCCTACCGGGGCCACGCCGACGCCTATCTGGCGAAGCTGCCCGACGCCCTGCGCGAGCGGTTCGACCGGGTCTACGAAGCCAATGCGGAGCACTTCCGGCGACGGGTCAGGGAGATCACGGCGGCGGCCGACTACCACGAGACGCTGCCGTATCCGGAGCTCCTGGACGCGCTGCACCGCTATCGCGACGAGGCCAACAAGCTGATAGTGCAGGATGAGTTGGCGCTGAACAGGGACGAGAACGGTGCTCCGGAGGCGTGGGGTTCGACGTGGAGCGCGTGGTCGGAGCGCAGCGCGTTCCACCGGACGCTGGGCGGCCACCGGGGGGCGGCGGACCAGCTGGGCGGCTGGAACACGTTTCAGCAGTACCGGGTGGTGCTCAACTGGCTGTACCTCAACATGTACCGGCTGGGCATCGGGGAACGGGAGCGCAACCTGATCTGCCATGTGGTCTCCCGCGCCGTGGAGGACGTACACGGGGTGACCGCGCTGGACCGCATCGAGGACCTGATCGGCTTCGTGGACAACGGCGGCCGTCTATAGCCGCCCGTCCCTCTATCTCCACACCAAGACCATGCAAAATCACCTACATAAAAACCTCTCGCGAGTTCCTCCGCATCGTGCATCACACGCGTCCGCCGTACGGTCGAAGGCCGAACGGCGACGGGGCGGGCGGCTGCGGCCCGGCGGGTCAGTAGTTTCGGAGCGACGACGCTGAGAAAGATCATGCGTATGCCCCCGGCAGGACGTCTCGCCATGAACACATCACCAAAGCAAGGCGCGTTCAGCATCGTAAAGCTCGCGAAGGGTACGGACATGACCACTCTGGAGACCAGTAACGCCCTCGACATCGTCCACCGGTCCGATGGCCCCAGCCGCCCCATCCTCGACCAGATCGCCGACAAGTGGTCGATGACAGTCCTGGCCGTCCTCGACGAACCCCGCCGCTTCAACGAGATAAAGCGCCACCTGGAAGGCGTCACCCAGCGCGTCCTCACCCAGACCCTCCGCCGCCTGGAGCGCAACGGCATGATCAGACGCCGCGTCCTGCCGACCTCCCCCGTCGGCGTCGAGTACTCCCGCACCCCGCTCGGCCAGTCCATATGGGAAGTCTTCGGCCAGGTATACGCCTGGGTCGGCGAGAACGCCGACGAAATCCTCGCCCACCAGGCCGAATACGACCGCCGCCACAGCTGTACGAACGCGGACTCCAGACCTGATTCGGGCTCCCCCGTGTCGCTGGTGTCGTGAAGTCCGCCCCTCGGGCGAAACCTTTCCCACCCCAGCCGTTCAGCCGTCCGACAGGACCGCCCGGCAATTCGGCGCACAGCCCCAGAGCCGGAACGGCAGACCCAGGTGGCGCGCCTCACCGAGCACCCGCCCGCCCGCTCCCAGCGGGCGGGCACAGAGGATGCATTCCATGCCCATCTGCTGGCGTGGCCGCAAACGTACGAACTCCGGGAGGGCCTGGTAGGCCGCGCCCTTTACGCTCACCCGTCGCCCTCGACGCGAAACTCGGCCCAAACTTCCTTGCCCCACGGGCGCCTGCCGGAACCGCGCAGGTCACAGCCCCAGCGGTCGGCCAGCGCATTGATGAGAAGCAGACCGCGGCCGGACTCGTCATCGAACGCGGCCCGACTGAGAGCCGGCAGACGCGACGGCTCCCGGTCCACGACCGCGACGCGCACCCATTCCGGCGACGGCCTTCCGACGATGAGGCGGATTTCGCGGCACGGGGTGTGCCCGACGGCATTCGCGATCAGTTCCGTGACGACCAGGGCGGCACGGTCGGAGAGGTCCTTGAGATGCCATACGCCGAGGACATCCCGGACGATCTTGCGGCCGATCTCGGCCGTGGGCGGCTCACAAGGGAAGGTCTGACTGTAGACGGGACGGCCGACGCAGGCGGCCTGAACAGACTTACTGAGACTCGTCATTGCGGTGGAGCCTTCGTGTCGTCTCGGTGCCCGACTCGCATTCCCGAAAAGCTTCGGAGCGGGCGGGCCGTCAACAGTCGCCCGTACGGCGATGACGGGCGACCAGCAAACAGATAACCCCGAATCAGGCCGGCTCAGTCAGGGCGATGAGGCAGGCACCCAAGGCCCCACTTAGGGCGATTTGACCTCGTATTCACCTGACGAATGGACGACACGAGGGCTACCGTGCGCAGATGGACACCACGCGTAACGCCGCTCTTGAGGCGTGGATGACCGAACACGGCTACAGCTCCAACAGCTTCGCTGATGCTGTGAACAGAGCCGTGGGTCGCCTGACGGGCCGGCTTGGCGGCCTCGACGGTTCATCGGTTCGGGACTGGAAAGCGGGCCGGGTCACGTGGCCCAAGTCAGCCACCCGCAAGGCGCTTGAAGACGTCACCGGTCTCCCCGCGACAGCCCTGGGGTTCGTGCCACGGCGCCGGGCCCCATCCACCTCGAACTCAGAGCGGCGGGGGCCCGGCATGAAGCGTCGCACTCTCGTCGGCGGTATTGCTGCGGCAGCCGCCGCGGCAACCGCCCCCGGTGCCGCGGCTCCGCGCCGCATCGGCATGAGTGATGTAGACCGCCTACGGAAGCGCTTCGTCCAGATCGTCTCCAGCGACCATCATCACGGCGGACGGCTGGGCACCGAGCAGCAGGCCGCCGCACTCGCCGACGAGGCACTTGGTCTTCAAGACTCGGGCAGCGCCACCCAACGCGTACGCAACAGCCTCTACGCCTCCGCGGCAGCGTTCCGTTCCTCCGCGATGTGGGCCGCCATCGATGGCCGCCGTTTCGACAACGCCAAGGCGCACATGCGCGAGGCCCAGGCCCTCGCCGAGATCTCCGGGGATTCGGCGATCAAGTTCCGTATCTGGAGTCACGCGGGAACGATGTACCGGCACATGGGCCGGCCCGAAGACGCGTTGGCCGCCAACGACGTGGCCCGCAACCTGCACCTCACACGCCGTGACCCCCTGTTCGCCTGCCTGGGCCATGCCCGCCAGGCCGCCACGCTCGGCCTCCTCGGCGACACCACGGCCGTACAGCGTGCCCTCGGTTGCGCTCAAGACGCGTTCGAACGTGCCGATCCGGATCTCGCTCGACCGGTGTGGATGACTGCGGCACGCAATGGCGCAGAACTTGAAACGCTGGCGCTGGCCGCGTATTTCCGCCTCGGAAAATTCGAGCGAGCTGAAACCCATGCTCACCGGAGTCTGACCTTGCTCCGTCCCCAGATGCGGCGCGACCGCGCCATCAACACCGCCCGTCTCGCCACTGCCCAACTCGGGCAGGGAGACTGCGAACTGGCCACCGCCACGGCGATGAAGGTCCCTACCGACATCGCCACCCGGCACGCACGGGTAGCCCACATGTTGCAAGGGTTCGGCATCACGCTGTGTGCCACTGCCCCAGGCAGTACCGCCGCGCAGACCTGGACCGAGCACACCGCGGCGTGGAGGACAATCGCATAGCCGCGGCGCCCTCCCGTCCAACTGCGAGAGCCCTACGCCATCCTCATGGTCGATCCCGCTGCCGGTGAAGGAAAGGTCCACGCCCTGTACAAGTCATGGGGGTACATGGACATCGGCCAGAGCCAGCCCTAACCAGCCTCACCCGCCCTTACCGTGATGATCCGCGCCAGCCGCTGACCCAGCCCATTCAGCAAGTACCAAAGCAGCGCAGTCCCCCATTCACGTTGCTCGACCCCGGCGAGCTGGAAGGCGCATGGCAGTGGGATTCTGTGCGTTACCGCAGGTTGTCGCGGCGGGGACGGTGGGCGGAAACTAGGGGTCTAGGTCTAGGGGAGGGCCTGTAGAGGATGAGTCGACGGTCCAGTGGGTTGGTCGGGATATGGGCTGAGGCGCAGCGTCAGCAGCAGCGGCGGGTTGAGGCGCAGGCCCGGTTCGAGCGGGAGCAGGAGCGGCGGGAGCGGGCGCGGCAGCGGGAGGTGGCGCGCGGGTACCGCGAGCAGCGCATGGCCTACCGGCAGCAGCGGGAGGCCGAGGCGTGGCGGCGGACCGAGGAGTTGGAGGCGCGGGTCACGGCGTTGCAGGGGCTGTTGGCCGCCGGGTGCCGGGCTCCGGCGTTCAGCGCGCGGCTGCTGACCCGGCCCGAGCACGTCGAGCCCTTCTCCCCCGGCGCGCTCGCCCAGCCCGTACCGATGCCGGACCCCGCCCGGTATCCGTCGTCCGGCGGGTGGACCGCTGCCCGGCGGGCCCAGGCCGAGGCGGAGGCGCGGGCCCGGTACGAGCTCGATCTGCGGGCCGCGCGGGACGCGGAGGCCCTGCGGCAGCAGCAGTTGGCCGCCTACCGGACGCAGTACGAGATGCGCGTCCACGCCCAGTCGGAGGAGGTGCGGCGGCACAACGCCGACATCGCCGAGATGACGGCCGCGCTTCGCGAGGGCGATTCCGAGGCCGCGGTCGAGTATTTCTCCGCCGCTCTGTACGCCTCCGCGGGATGGCCCGAGGATTTACCGCGCCAGGTGACCGCGGCCTATGACTCCGCCGCCCGGCAATTGGTGCTCAATTGGGAGCTGCCCGCCTTCGACGTCGTCCCGGCGGTGAAGTCGGTGCGCTACATGATCAATGCCGATCAGGACAAGGAAGTGGCCCGGTCGGCGACCCAGCGGCGCGCGCTGTACCGGGACGTGCTCGCGCAGTGCATGCTGCTGGTGCTGCGCGACCTTTTCGCGGCGGACGAGGCGGACGGATTCGGCGCGCTGGAATCGGTCGCGCTGAACGGCTTCGTGGACGACAACGACCCCGCTACGGGCCGGCAGGCGCGGATCTTCCTCGCCACGGTCATGGTGTCGCGCTCCACCTTCGCCGCCCTGCGGCTGGAGCAGGTGCAGGCCGTCGACTGTCTGGTGGACGGGTGCCGGGGGCAGCTCTCGGCGCGCCCCGACCAGGCGGCGGGGGTACGGCCCGGCCGGGCGCCCGAGGACATCGGCGACGGCGTCGTCACCCACGGCGGCGGCGAGGAGCCGGATCTGTACGACATGGATCCCGTCGCTTTCGAGTCCCTGGTCGCGGAGCTCTTCCGGGCCATGGGGATGCAGGCCGTGATGACTCAGCGTTCCAACGACGGCGGCGTGGACGTCGACGCGCTGGACCCGGCCCCTATTCGCGGCGGGAAAATCGTCGTCCAGGTCAAGCGGTACCGCAATACGGTGCCCCCGACCGCCGTCCGCGATCTGTACGGCACCGTCCAGGACGCCGGCGCCAACAAGGGCGTGCTGGTGACGACTTCCGGTTTCGGGCCCGGCTCGCACACCTTCGCCAATGGAAAGCCGCTGGAATTGGTGTCGGGCGCCGAACTGGTCGATCTGCTGCACCGGCATGGGCTGCGCGGGCGGCTGGGCGAGCGGCTAAGCGGGGGCGATGCGCGCTCGGTGCCCGCCCAGCGACCGGCGCCCGAACCCGCACCCCCACAAGCGCCTACGGCTGAGACCGCCGAGGACGAGCACAACATCCTGGGCATGTACTGGTCGGGCGGCGTCGCCCTGGACGTATGCGCCCTCGTCTGCCGCGGCGGCCGTGTCCTGGACGACGACCACTTCGTCTTCTTCAACAACCCCCGCACCCCCGACGGCACGGTCCGCGCGCTGACGCCCGTGGCGCCGGACAAGGCCGCCGTCCGCGTCGCCTTCGACGCCCTGCCCGCGCACGCCGACCGCCTCGTCATCGTCGCCGCGGTCGACCCCGTGGCCAACCCCGACGCCGATCTGTCCGGCTTCACGGCGGCCGGCATCCGACTGCTGGACCCGTCCGGGGCCCCGCTGGATCAGTTGGAGGTCTCCGACGGGCGACCGGGCGAGACCGCCCTCGTCCTGGGCTCCTTCCGCCGCCGCTCCGGCGGCGACTGGGACTTCGTCGTCGGCGGCAAGGGGTACAAGGGCGGCCTGGAGGAGCTGGTCCAGGAGTTCGGCATCGAGGTGGCGTAGGGCCCTACAGCGGCGGCAGCGGTGACGGCGGCGGCATCGGCGATACCGGTGCCGCCCGCCGCATGCACCACGTGCGCGGGCCGCCGTCCGGCAGCGGTACGTCCGCCGTGACCGTGAAGCCGAGCCGTTCGTAGAACCGCACGTTCCGTTCGCTCGACGTCTCCAGGAAGGCGGGGTGACCGGCCGCCGCGGCGGCCTCCAGGCCGGGGCGGAGCACCGCGCCGCCCAGGCCGCGGCCCTGCGCCTCGGGGTCCACGGCCACCGCGGCGAGGAACCACACCGGATCGGTGGGGCGGTGCGGCGCGAGCGCGGCCTCAACCGCCTCGTAGGCCGCGGCGCGGTCGCCCGCCAGCTCGCTGACCTGCGGGCCGATCTCCGCGAAACCCGGGCTCGGGTCCTTCTCCGGCGTGGTCCACACCGCCACGGCGCGGCCCTCGTCGGCCACCCAGACGCGGCCGTACGCCATCCCGATGCGGGACAGGAACAGCTCCTCCGTGCGCCCCACCCGCCTCTCGTGGTCGTCGGCCGCGACCACGTGGCGGGTCAGGGCGTAGTCGGCGAACGCGCGGGTCAGCGTCCGTACGGCGGCGGGCACGTCCTCGCCCGTCGCGGGGCGTACGCGCACTTCCTCGGTGAGGGGCATAAGGGCGGGCCGTCCGTTCGTTTCGTTCGCACGTGGTTCTCGGTTCGGGCTCATCGGGCCCGACAACCCGACAACGATCAAGGCCCCCGGCCCGTGCCCGCCGCTTCAGCCCCTCTTCGAACCCGTTCCTGAATCCGGGGCCGTGCCCACCGCCGGCAGCACCGCGCCGCCCCCCGCCCGTACCGCCTCCACCGCCGCCTGGTGCAGCGTCCGGCTGGCCTTCTCATCGGGTACGGGCGCGGGGCTGCCGGTCATCGTGAACCAGTCCAGCGCGGAGCTGTGCTGCACGGCCAGGTACGCCACCCCGTCACGCCAGGTCGTGTGCACCGTGATGTCCCCGGTCAGCGTGCCCGCCTCGTCCGTCGAGACGCCGCCCGGACCCGCGATGACGCCCGTCGTGGTCCACGTCGTCCAGTCCATCGCCCACACCTTCCAGACATAACACTGCATAGCTGTGTCAACAGCGCTTATCACCTATTTTCCAGCATCCGCGAGCAAAGCGCTGGTGACGGCGTGCGGCCCCGCCCCGGCATCCCATTCGGCCACCTGAGTGTCAGTGGTCTCTCCTACGATGGCCTGCATGACGGCCCTGGAATTCGGCACCGACGCGCCCGAGGCGCCCGACACCCCCGACGCCCCCGACGCGTCCGAGAACAGCGAAGCCCTGGGGGTGCTGCACCGCGTCTTCGGCTATGACGCGTTCCGGGGCAGTCAGCAGGAGATCATCGAGCATGTGGCCGGCGGCGGCGACGCGCTCGTGCTCATGCCGACCGGCGGCGGGAAGTCGCTCTGCTACCAGATCCCCGCGCTCGTGCGGAAGGGCGTCGGCATCGTCGTGTCGCCGCTCATCGCGCTCATGCAGGACCAGGTCGACGCGTTGCGCGCGCTCGGCGTCCGGGCCGGGTTCCTGAACTCCACGCAGGACCTCGACGAGCGGCGGCTCGTCGAGGCCGAGTTCCTGGCCGGGGAGATCGACCTGCTCTACCTCGCGCCCGAGCGGCTGCGCGTCGAATCGACGCTCCGGCTCCTCGACCGGGGCACGATCTCGCTCTTCGCGATCGACGAGGCGCACTGCGTCGCCCAGTGGGGCCACGACTTCCGCCCCGACTACCTGGCCCTCTCCGCGCTGCACGAGCGCTGGCCCGAGGTGCCGCGCATCGCGCTGACCGCCACCGCCACGGAGGCCACCCACCGCGAGATCGCCTCCCGGCTGAAGCTGGAGGACGCCCGCCACTTCGTGGCCAGCTTCGACCGGCCCAACATCCAGTACCGCGTCGCCCCGAAGAACGCCCCCAAGCGCCAGCTGCTCGACCTGCTGCGCACCGAGCACCCCGGCGACGCGGGCATCGTCTACTGCCTGTCGCGGTCCTCGGTGGAGAAGACCGCCGCCTTCCTCGCCGAGGAGGGCATCTTGGCCCTGCCGTACCACGCGGGGCTCGACGCCCGCGTCCGCGCCGAGAACCAGGCGCGCTTCCTGCGCGAGGACGGCGTGGTCATGGTCGCCACGATCGCCTTCGGCATGGGCATCGACAAGCCCGACGTACGGTTCGTCGCCCACCTCGACCTGCCGAAATCCGTCGAGGGCTACTACCAGGAGACCGGCCGCGCCGGGCGCGACGGCCTGCCCTCCACGGCCTGGCTCGCGTACGGGCTCCAGGACGTCGTGCAGCAGCGCCGGATGATCGACACCTCCGAGGGCGACCAGGCCCACCGGCGCCGGCTCGGCGTCCACCTCGACGCCATGCTCGCGCTCTGCGAGACGGTCGAGTGCCGCCGGGTCCAGCTGCTGGCCTACTTCGGGCAGCAGAGCACCGCGTGCGGCAACTGCGACACCTGCCTGTCGCCCCCCGAGTCCTGGGACGGCACGGTGCCCGCCCAGAAGGTGCTCTCGACGGTGGTCCGGCTGGACCGCGAGCGCCGCCAGAAGTTCGGCGCGGGCCACATCGTGGACATCCTCACCGGCAAGAAGACCGCGAAGATCATCCAGCACGACCACGACGGACTGTCGGTCTTCGGCATCGGCTCCGAGCTCAGCGGGCCCGAGTGGCACAGCGTGGTGCGCCAGCTCCTCGCGCAGGGGCTGCTGACCGTCGAGGGCGACTACGGCACCCTCGTGCTCACCGCCGACAGCTCCGAGGTCCTCGGCGGCCGGCGCCAGGTGATGCTGCGGCGCGAGCCCAAGCCCGCGGCGCGGCCCGGCAAGGCCGCGAAGGGCTCGGGGTCCGCCAAGCGCGCCCCCGTCGACCTGCCGGAAGCCGCCATGCCGGTCTTCGAGGCGCTACGGGCCTGGCGCGGCGCCACCGCGAAGGAACAGGGCGTCCCGGCGTACGTGATCTTCCACGACGCCACGCTCCGCGAGATCGCGACCGCCGTCCCGACGTCGATGGCCGGGCTCGGCGCGGTCAACGGCGTCGGCGAGAACAAGCTCGCCAAGTACGGCCAGCAGATCCTGGACCTGCTGGCCGGGACGGATGCCAGTGAACCGCAGGGCGCCCAGGGAGCCGAAACCGGCGCGACGCCGCAGCCCAGCACGCCCGCCCGGCCGCGTACCGCCCCCACTCGCCCTGCCCCCGCCGCCCGGTCCACCCCCGATTCCGGCTGGCCCACCGACGCCGACGAACCCGACTTCGAGGAGCCCGACGACCCCGGTTTCTGAGCCCTTGGAGGGGCCGTACGGGGCCCGTACGGGACCGCCGCCTCACCCCTCCCGTGCCGCCGCCAGCCGCCACAGCGACGTGACCTCCGCCGCGCGCGCCTCGTGCAGCGGATCGTCGGGGTCGGTGGCGCGGGCGTGGCGGGGCTTGACGCCCGTACGGTCGAGTACGCGCAGGCCCGCGCCCTCGATGGCGGCCAGCAGTTCCGCGCGGGTGCGGAGCCCGAGGTGTTCGGCCAGGTCGGAGAGGATCAGCCAGCCCTCGCCGCCCGGTGACAGATGGGCGGCGAGGCCGTCGAGGAAGCCGTGGAGCATGCGGCTGTCCGGGTCGTACACGGCGTGCTCCACGGGCGAGGTGGGGCGGGCCGGGACCCACGGCGGGTTGCAGACGATCAGCTGTGCCGGGCCCGGCGGGAACAGGTCGGCGCGTATCACCTCGACGCGGTCGGCGACCCGCAGCCGCTCCGCGTTCTCGCGCGCGCAGGCCAGCGCGCGCGGATCGAGGTCGGTCGCCACCACCCGCCGCACGCCCCGGCGGGCCAGCAGCGCGGCGAGCACGCCCGTACCCGTGCCGACGTCGTACGCGAGGGCCGTGCCCGCGGGCAGCGCGGCATCCGCGACCAGGTCCACGTACTCGCCCCTGACCGGCGAGAACACCCCGTAGTGCGGGTGCACGCGGTCCCCGCCAAGCGCCGGTACGGGCACGCCGCCGCGCCGCCACTCGTACGCGCCGATCAGCCCCAGCACCTCCCGCAGCGACGCCACACTGGGGCCGTCGGGCGGCCCGTACGCCTGTGCGCACGCCTCCCGTACGTCCGGCGCGCGCCGGAGCGCGATGGTGTGGTCGGCGTCGATCGGCACGAGCAGCATGCCGAGGACGCGGGCGCGCCGCTGCTGCGCCTGGCGGTGCCGGTGGAACGCCTCGGCGGGCGAGGCGGCGGGCGGGCGCGCCGAGCGCTTGCGGCGCGGGCCGCGGTCGACGCGCCGGGCCATCGCGCCCAGCAGCTGCCGGGCCCCCTGGAAGTCGCCGTGCCACAGCAGCGCGGTGCCCTCGCAGGCGAGCCGGTACGCCTCGTCGGCCGTCATCCGGTCGTCCGCGAGCCGTACCCGGGCGGGCGGCGGCGCGGCGCTCTCGGAACGCCAGCGGGCCGAGCGCCGCGCCTCGTCCCCGTCGGTCCAGCGAATCGTCTGATACGTGCTCTGGTGCGTACTCAGCGGAGGGCCTCTCAGG
>NZ_JBHVHQ010000086.1:0-16356 GCF_042800135.1 Streptomyces sp. NPDC057654
CCGGTGCTCGGGGCGCACGTACTCGGGGGCGCCGGACGCGGCACGCTGCTGCTCTCCGTCGTCGCCGCCTCCGCCCTCGCGGCCAACACGGTGCTCTCCCGCTTTCCTCGTCTGCTGCGTCCGGACGCCGTCCTGTGGTGCAGTTTCTTCGTCCTCGCCGCCGCGTTCCTGCTGGCGGCCACGGGCCGGACCGTGCCGCTCATCGCCGCCATGGTGCTCGTGGGGATCGGCGAGGGTCCGCAGCTCACCGCGCTCTTCGCGGTGCGGCACCGGGAGGCCCCGGAAGGGCTGAGCGGGCAGGTCTTCACGACGGGCGCGAGCCTGAAGATCACCGCGTTCGCGGTGGGGGCGGGGCTGGCCGGGCCGCTCGCCGCGTGGTCCCTGAGCGGCGCGCTGCTCGCCGCGGCCGGGGTCGAGCTCCTCGCGGCGCTGGTCTTCGCCGTGGTCGGTGCCTTCCGCTCGACGGAGAAACGGAGAAGATGACGGCGAAGGAGAAGGCTGCGGCTGCCGCTGCCCGTACCCCCTCGCGCGGCTGACCCCCGCCGCGCAGGGCCTCAAGCGGCGTTTTCGCAGCTCAGAGGCGATTGTCAGACCCCCCTGTCAGTATCTGGGGCAGTACGACAGCGCACGACAGGCACGACAGGCATGACAGCAACACCCGGCCTTGTACGGGCAGTCGCAGCGGCTGTGGCGGTCGCCCGGCCAAGGCCACGCGAAGCTCAAGAAGCGTGCTGTACCCGCCGCTGCCCACGGTGGCAGTGACGGACCTCATCGACGGACCTCATCCCTAGGAGCGCGTCATGATCAAGGGTCTCGCCATCGGCACTGTCTGGGTGCTCGACCAGGACCGGGCCAAGGAGTTCTACACCGAGAAGCTCGGCTTCGAGGTCCGGATGGACATGACCATCGGCGACGACGGAATGCGCTGGCTGACCGTCGGCGCCAAGAACCAGCCGGACTTCGAACTGACGCTGTCGCTGCCCAGCACGGGCAGGCTGGACGAGGAGTCCGTCGAGATGGTGAAGAAGCTGGTCGCCAAGGGCGCGTTGGGCCCCGGGGTACTGACCACCGACGACATCAAGGGCGACTACGAGGCGTTCAAGGCGAGGGGCGTCGAGTTCCTCCAGGAGCCGCAGGAGCGGCCGTACGGCATCGAGGCGGTCTTCCAGGACGACTCGGGCAACTGCTTCGCGCTCACTCAGCCGAGCGAGAAGATGGACATGAGCAAGAGCTGGGGGGAGTGCACCGAGTAGGCGGCGGTCAGCCGACGGACCCCGCCCGCAGGGACCGCAGGGACCGCAGGGACCACAGGGACCACAGGGACCACAGCAGCTCAGTCCGGTACCTGGATCACCGGGAAGCTCCCGGTGCTGGTGGGGGCCGACTCCGGTAGCCACAGCACCGCCACGGCTCCGGTGCCGCCCTCGGCGACCGGGTCCGCGTTGCGGAAGGTCAGCCGTGCGCCGAGGACCCTGGCCTGGCCGGCCGCGATGGTCAGGCCCAGGCCGTGGCCCTTGCCCGCGCGGTCCTTGCTTCCCGTACGGAAGCGGCTCGGGCCTTCCCGGAGCAGTTCCTCCGGGAACCCCGGGCCGTGGTCGCGGACCCGCAGCACCCGGCCCTCGACCGTGACCTCGAACGGCCCCTTGCCGTGCTTGGCGGCGTTGGCGAGGAGGTTGCCGAGGATGCGTTCGAGGCGGCGCGGGTCGGTGGAGACGTAGGCGTCCCGGATGACCCGGCAGTGGGCGTCCGGGGCGACCACCCGGACCCGGCGCATCACGAACTCGCCGAGTTCGACGTCCTGCATCTCCGCCCGCTCCGCGAAGCCGTCCAGCCGCGCCACCTCCAGCACGTCCTCGACGAGCGTGCGCATCGCCTGCGCCCGGTTCCGTACGAGTTCGGTGGGGCGGCCGGGCGGCAGCAGCTCGGCGGCGGTGAGCAGGCCGGTGACCGGGGTGCGCAGTTCGTGCGCGATGTCGGCGGTGACGCGCCGCTCGGCCTCCAGCCGGTCCTGGAGCGCCTCGGCCATGCCGTCCACGGCGCGCGCGAGGTCGTCCGTCTCATCGCGCACCCGGCCGCCGATGGAGTCGCCGACGCGCACGTCCGACTCGCCCTCGGCGAGGTTGCGGGCGGCGACGGCCGCCTTGCGCAGCCGCCGGGAGAGCTGCCCGCCGATCAGGATGCCGAGCGCGGAGCCGCCGAGCACCACCGAGATCGACCCGATGACCAGCGCCTTGTCCAGCTCGTCGAGGATCGCGAAACGGTCCTTGAACCGGGTGTGGACGGAGAGGATCTTGCCGTCGCGCAGCGGCACGGAGGCCCATACCTCCGGGGCGCCGCCCGAGTCCTGGAGGTAGGTGGCGCGCAGCCCGACGGCGGCGGCCTCCCGCAGCTGCTGCGGCAGCGCCGGGTCGTCGATCTTCGTGCGGAACAGCAGCCGGTGGGTGGAGTCGTAGATGCGCTGGGCGTCCTGCACGCGCTGGTCCATCACATCGCGGCTGTTGTCGAGCATCGAGACGCGTGCGGCGTTGTGCACGACGAGGCTCAGGGCGATGGCGACGAGCGCGCCCACCCCGGCGATGGCGAGGCTGACCTTCCAGCGCAGCCCGGTGCGCAGGGAGAGCTTCACCGTGTCCCGCCCCACGCCACGCTCCGTGGCGCACTTCGCCGCGCGCCCGCCTCCGCCCCGGCCGTACTCGGGGACTGCTGCCGAGGCGCACAGTGGCTTCCGGCGACGGCGATTCCGGCAACGGCGATTCCGATGACGGCGATTCCGGCGACGGCGATTCCGATGACGGTGACTCCGGCAACGGCGATTCCGGCGACGGTGACTCCGCCTACGGGGCTTTCACCGAGGAGGCTTTCGATGAGAGGGCTTCCGCCGAGAGGATGCGGCACCATGAGGAGAGGCTAGCCTCGAAGTTTGTAGCCGAAGCCGCGGACGGTCTCGATGCGGTCCTGGCCGATCTTGCCGCGCAGCCGCTGCACATGGACGTCGACGACGCGGGTGTCGCCGCCCCAGCCGTAGTCCCAGACCCGCTCCAACAGCCGGTCGCGGGAGAGCACGGTGCCGGGCGCGCCCGAGAATTCGAGCAGCAGCCGCATCTCGGTCGGGGTCAGCGCGACGGACCGGCCCCCTTTGCGCACCTCCATCCCCTCGGTGTCGACCTCCAGGTCGCCGAAGGTCAGCACGCCGCCCTCCAGCTGCGCGTCGTCGGCGCCGGAGGAAGCCGCGCCGCCCGGCCCGCTGGCGTGGCCGAAGCGCCGCAGCACCGCCCGGATGCGGGCGACGAGCACGGCGCCGTCGAAGGGCTTGGTGACGTAGTCGTCGGCGCCGGCCTCCAGGCCGAGCACCACGTCGATGGAGTCGGCGCGCGCCGACAGCATGATCACCGGGACGGTCGACTCGTCGCGGATCCGGCGGCACAGGCTGACGCCGTCCAGCCCCGGCACCATCACGTCGAGCAGCGCGATGTCCGGCTGGTGGGCGCGGAACTTCTCCAGGCCGGTCAGCCCGTCCGGCACGGCGGTCACCTCGAAGCCGTCGCGCTCCAGGGCGAGCTGGGTGGCCTCGCGGATGACGTCGTCATCCTCGACGAAAAGCACATGTGTATCGGCCACCGCTGCTCTAGCCCTCCGTTCCCGCGCTGGGGAGGTCGTCCTTGTCGTCGCCGTTGACGGTCTTGCTGTAGTCGGTGTGCGTGCGCCCGGTCTCCTGGAACTTGCCCTTCGTCCAGTGGTACGTGACCACGTCCTCGCTGGAAGGGCAGCACGCCTCGTCCCCAGAAGCGTAGATCTGCCGGGTCACTCGCAGGTCACGGCGGTCGATGTCGGCGTAGACGGGCGACTGCTCGGCCGCGAACACGTTTTCGTACGAGTCCGGGTCCGCCGAGTCCGATTGCGATCCCGAGCCCGATTTCGATGCCGAGTCGGACCCCGACCCCGACCCCGAGTCGTCCTTGGGCCGGTACACATAGGCGCCCACGCCGAAGGAGTCGCCGCAGGTCAGGATGTTCACCACGATGTCGGTCCGGGCCGCGCCGGTCAGCTGCCCGTACGAGACGTCGACGGGGTACTGGTTCTTCGCGCACGGCTTCAGATTCCGCTTGATCTGCGGGCTGACCTTCGGGTCGCCCTTGATCAGCGCGACGGCGTCGACCTTCTCCTGGGAGGGAGAAACCGACGCCGCGGGTGTTCGCTTCGCTTTGGCCGCGCTCTCGTTGTGCGCGGGGCCCTCTTTCCGTACGCCCTCGCCGCTCGCGTTGCAGCCGGACAGCACGAGGCAGGCGGCGGCGGCCATGGAGACCGCCGTGCCGCCCGTGATCAGTGCTGGCCTGGGAGGAGCCGGCTTTTTCAGGCCGCGCACCGTTCCTGCCCCCGCTCGCCTCGTTCCAGCGCGTGGAAGTCCAGGTCGCGGCTCTCCAGTTCCTGACGCAGACGGGCCAGCGCCCGGTGCAGCGTGCTCTTGACCGTGCCGGTCGACATGCCGAGCGCCTCCGCCGTCTCCTCAGTGCTCATCTGCTCCCAGTGTCGCAGCACGACGACGCTGCGCTGCTTGGGGGCGAGGACTCCGAGGATGTCCATCAGCAGGGCGCGGTCGGCGTGTTGCTCGGTGCCGTCCTCGACGCTCGCGTCCGGCAGCTGCTCGGTCGGCACCTCGTCGAGCTTACGGGCGCGCCACCACTCCGTGCGAGTGTTGATCATGACACGTCGGAGATAGGCGTCGGCCAGCGACTTGTCGGCTATGCCGTCCCAGCGGCCGTACGTGCGCACCAGCGCGGTCTGGAGCAGGTCCTGAGCGTCGATGGGGTCCGGAACCAGTCGGCGGGCACTGCGCAACAGCGCGTCCTGCCGGTTGCGGACGTACTCCTCAAAATCCAGAACCTTGCCGCTGCCAGCCATCCGAGCAGCCTCCATTCCGCTTGCGTTCCCCGCGTCACGCTGGTGGTCGTCCAGCACGTAGAGGACGCTACGGAGGTGCTGTTGCGACACGATGTGCGATAGCCCTTCGGCATGTGCACAGCTGTCCATAGGTTGTGTAACAGGGGGAACGAACCGGACATTACCCTCGTCCGGATTGCGGACCGTGACGGATCGGTGACGGCTTTCCGGCGGGTTTTTGGTGACGAAAGGCCCCTGTAATGGGGGCAGTTGGAGCCTGTGGGACGGTTGCGGCGTTTGTTGTTACGGCAGCCTTCATGACCGTTGCGTCCGCTGTTACGCCACCCGTTACGACCGCCGTTACGCGAGCCGTTAGGTCCGTCGTCACGCGAGCCGCTACAAGGGTCGTCGCGCGAGTCGTTAGGTCCGTCGTCACGCGAGTCGTTACGTCCGTCGTCACGCGAGCCGCTACAAGGGTCGTCGCGCGCGCCACCGCCTCACGTCAGCGGCAGCCGGTACGCGCCGTCGGCGAGCGGTTCCACGAGCCCGTCCGCGACCAGGCCGTCGAGCGCGCGGGCCCGCTGGATCGGCTCGTCCCACACCCCGTCCAGCACCGCCTGCTCCACCGGTCCGACCGCCTCGCGCAGCACGGCCAGCAGCTTGCCGCGCACCTGCCGGTCCGTACCGGCGTAGGTCTGGCCGCGCCGCGCCGGGCCGTCGTGCGCCGGCGACCCCGCAGCCAGCCAGGCGCACCGCGCGGCGATCGGGCAGCGCCCGCAGGCGGGGCTGCGGGCCGTGCAGACCAGCGCGCCCAGCTCCATGGTCGCGGCGGCCCAGGCGGCGGCGGTCGGCTCCTCCTCCGGCAGCAGGGCGCGGGCGAGCTTGCGCTCGGCAGCGGTGGTCGCGTTCGGCGGGTACTGCACGCCGGTCACGGCGCGCGCGAAGACCCGGCGCACGTTGGTGTCGAGGACCGGGTGCCGCTGCCCGTACGCGAAGGAGGCGACGGCGGACGCGGTGTACTCGCCGACGCCGGGCAGCGCCAGCAGCTTGGTGTGGTCGTCCGGTACGTCCCCGCCGTGCCGTTCCGCTATCGCCGCCGCGGCGCCGTGCAGCCGCAGCGCGCGGCGCGGGTAACCGAGCCGGCCCCAGGCGCGTACGGCCTCGCCGGGCGGCTCGGCGGCCAGGTCGGCGGGGCGCGGCCAGCGCGCCAGCCACTGCCCGTACACCGGCAGCACCCGGCTGACAGGGGTCTGCTGGAGCATGAACTCGCTGACCATCACGGCCCAGGGGCCCGCGTCGGGGCGGCGCCAGGGCAGGTCGCGCGCGTGCGTGTCGAACCAGTCGATGACGGCGGCGTGCAGGGCCGCGGGGGGCGGGGACGCGGGGGAGGCGGCCGGCGTCGAGGGCGTGGGTGTCGTGGGCAGAGTCGTCATAGCACCGTCGATCCTGGCACGGCCGGGCGGAGGCATGCGTGACGCCCCAGGTCGGACCGCGCGCGTCCCCGCCATGATCTTGGCTTTCGCGTACCGGCCGCCGTGGCTGTGGCTCTGGTCGTGACCATGGCCGTGGCCGAGGGAGTGGCCGAGGGAGTCGTGGCGGGCGCGAGTGATCCAATGTCGGCGGCGCCTCTATATAGACGGGTGCCTCTATACGTATAGGTGCGTACGGTCGCACCTCGCGCGCCGCCCCCGAGGAGTTCACGATGGCCCAGGACGACCCCGACAGCGCGCCCGGCACGCCCGGCACGCCCGGCTCGGACGGCTCGGACGGCTCGGGCGTCCCCGGCTCCATCCTGCGGGCGCTCGACGGACACACCACGATGACGCTCGCGTATATCGACGAGGACGGCCCGCAGGCATGCGCCGTGCTGTACGCGCGGGGCGGCGGCGCCGAGGCGCCCGTCCTCCACTTCGTCACCTCGACCTCCACCCGGCACGGCCGCGCCCTCGACGCGCCCGGCGCGCGCGCCGCCTTCACGGCGCAGCGCGACGGGCAGGAGTGGACGGAGCTGACGGGGATGCAGGGCCGGGGCGGCTGCCGCCGGCTGGCGGGCGCGGAACGGGCGGACGCCTGGCGTACGTACACGGAGCGCTTCCCCTTCACCGTCGCCTCCGAACGGCTGCGGGCCGCCATGGAGGCCACGGACCTGTGGGAACTGCGTCCCGACTGGCTCAGGTTGATCGACAACGCGCAGGGGTTCGGGCACAAGCGGGAGTGGTCCGCGTCACGTTGACGGCGGCTCGGGCCCGTACGTCCGTATACCTCGCGGCCCCGTCGCGTGTTGAACGGCGTCGGCGTGTCGGGCGTCTGAGGGCCGCCGAACCGGGTGTGAGCACGGCTTCCGGGCAGATGATGAGAAAAGTACGGGGCCCCACGGCGGGTATTGGCTGGTGCCGTGGCGGATCTCTCGTAGAGTCTTCGCGTGGGATCTCTGCGCAATCCGATCGGGCCGCTTCCCTCCTCCATCTACTGGCGGCGGAGGTCAGTTGCGCTGGCCCTGATCGCGCTGCTGGTGCTGCTGGTGGTGTGGGCCGTCAATCTGGGCGGCGGCGGGAGCGGCAGCGCCGGCAAGAACGACCAGGGCAAGGGGGCGGGCGGCAAGGACTCCGACCCCAGCAGCACCATCACGCCGGGGCCGACCCCGTCCGGTACGCACTACGGCCAACGGCCCGGCGGCCGCGACGAGTCCGGTAACGGTGGCGGAAGCGGCGGTTCCGGTTCTGGTGGCAGCGGCGGCAATGGCGGCAGCGGCGGTACGGGCTCGGGCGGGGCCGCGGGCGCGGGCGCGGGCGCGCTCGGAGCCGGCGACGGTAAGGCCGTGCCGGCCGGGTCGAGCCTGCCGGACTGCACCACCTCGGATGTGCATCTGACGGTGCGCAGCGTGAAGAACACCTACGCCCCGGACGAGAAGCCGAAGTTCGAGGTCATCGCCAAGAACACGGGCAGCGGCGCCTGCAAGGTCGACTTCGGCGTCAAGTCCGCCGTGCTGAAGATCGCGCCGACCAAGGAGGCCGACAAGCCGGTGTGGTCCTCGGGCGACTGCCCGAAGGGCGACGGCCCGGCCCCGTTCGAGGTCGCGGCCGACAGCGAGACCAAGCGCACGGTGGAGTGGGACCGCAAGCCGAGCGCCGCCAATTGCGCTACGCCGGCCGCGGATTCCGTCAAGCCCGGCACGTATCTGGTCGAGGCGGAGGTTCCGGGGCTGGGCAAGTCGCAGGGGTCGTTCGTCCTCGCGGAGGACTAGGCGCTTCACTGGAGAGCCGGCGCCCGAAGTGCGGTTCCCGCCGGGTCCGATGGTCGCCCGCGGGCGCGTCGTGGCCGGTCGCGCAGTTCCCCGCGCCCCTTCGGGCCGCGCTGTACGGAGCGCTATCGCCCCGAAGCCAGTTCCTCGCGGATTCCCGTTGTGATCATCCTGAGCCCGAAGGCGAATCTGGCGTCGAAGTCGAGCATGGACGGCAGTGCGCTGTGGGCCAGGTGCGGGTAGTCCTCGGCGGAGAGGGCCGCCCGCACGTCTTCGGGGTCCACGCCGATGCGGCCCTGCTGTTCCAGCACCTCTCCCAGTACGTAGGAGAAGACGGTGGTGATGGCCCAGACCGCCTCCTCTCCCGCGCAGCCCGCTTCCTCCATCGCGCCGAGCAGGGAGTCGGCGACCGTCAGGGTGGGCTGCCGGGTGGTGTAGGAGCCGCCCACGATGCGGGCTCCGTCGCGCTGGCCGAGCAGGGCCGCGCGCAGCCGTCCGGCCAGTACGGCGACGCGGTCCTCCCAGCCCGCCTCGGGGAGCGGGCCGAGCGCCGAGGCCAGGACCGCGTCGGCCATCGCGTCCAGCAGGGCGTCCTTGTCGTGGAACAGCCGGTACAGGGCGGGCGGCTGGGTGCCGAGGGCGTCGCACAGCCGACGCATCGTCAATGACTCCAGTCCACCGAGGTTGACCAGGGCCAACGCTGTGTCCACCACGGTGTCCGCCCGGACCGGGCCCTTGCGCGTACGGGCTTCGGCGCTTCCCTGAATTGACATGTTAACGATGTTATCACTAGCGTGACGACGTCGTTGTTAACGTCGTTACTGGCTCTCTCGGGCAGTCCACGAGGAGCCCGTCCGAAGGAGGAGGAATGGCGACCGAGACCGTGCCCGCCGCCGCTGAACCACAGGCTCCGGAGCCCGAACGGCGGGAAACCCTGGTGATGGTGCGACAGCTGCGCTGGGAGGCCGCCGGAGTGGTCTCCGTGCTGCTGGCCCGGCCGGACGGCGGGCAGTTGCCGCCCTGGCGGCCCGGCGCCCATGTGGAGCTGCTGATGCCCACCGGCATCACCCGGCAGTACTCGCTGTGCGGCTCCCCCGACGACCTCTCCGCGTACCGCATCGCGGTGCGGCACCTGCCCACGAGCCGCGGCGGATCGGAGTACGTGCACTCCTTCCTGCGCCCCGGCCAGCCGCTGACGATCCGCGGCCCCCGCGACAACTTCGGCTTCGAGCCGGCCGACTCCTACCTGTTCATCGCGGGCGGCATCGGCATCACCCCGATCCTGCCGATGGTGCGCCAGGCGATCGACGCGGGCGCGGAGTGGCAGCTCTTCTACGGCGGGCGGTCCGCCGTCTCCATGGCGTTCCGCGACGAGCTGGCGCCGCACCGGGACTCCGTACGCCTCTACCCCGCGGACAGGGCCGGGCACATTCCGCTGGCCGACCTGCTCGGCGGGACCGCGCCCGGCACGGTCGTCTACGCCTGCGGGCCCGAGCCGCTGCTCGACGCCGTGACGGACGGCGGCGCGCATCTGCCCAAGGGGACCGTGCGCATGGAGCGGTTCCGGCCGCGGACCAGGGAGCCGCTGCCCAACGCCCCGGTCGAGGTGGTCTGCAAGCGGTCCGGAAAGACCGTCGACGTACCGGCGGAGCGCAGCGTCCTGGACGCGCTCGGCGACGCGGGGCTGCGGGTTCCCAGTTCATGCCGCGAGGGCGTGTGCGGCACCTGCGAGACGCGGGTGCTGGAGGGCGTGCCGGACCACCGCGACGACATCCTCTCCGAGGACGAGCGGGAGAACGGCGACCGGATGTTCGTCTGCGTCTCCCGCGCCCGCACCCCTCAGCTGGTCCTCGACCTCTGACCGGCCCGTACCGGTACCTCTGACCGGCCCGTACCGGTTCCTCTGGCCCGTACCGGTTCCTCTGGCCGGCCCGTACCGGTACCTCTGACCGGCCGTCACCGATCCGTCCGCTCAACCGCCTAGTCCGCCCACCCGCCCATTCACCAAGGAGCGCATCATGGACCTGGCCACAGCCCCCCGGCACACCACCGACACCACCACCGGCACCACCACCGCCTTCACCGGCACCGGCACCGGCACCGACGACGCGTACGACCCGTTCTCCACCGTCGGCACCGAAACCGCCCCGGCCTGGTGGGACCACCGCCGGCCCGCCCCCGAGCACACCGCCGCCGACGCCTTCACCCCCATCGGGATGGGCCGCGTCCGGGAGATCCTCGGCGAGCCGCAGCCGTTCATCGCGGAGAAGAAGGAGCCGTTCATCGGCGACTTCATGCGCCGCTTCATCGCCCACAGCACCTTCTTCTGCCTGGCCACCGTCGACGAGACGGGGGCCGTGGACGCCAGCCCCAAGGGCGACCCGCCCGGCTCGGTCCGCGTCCTGGACCCGTGGACCCTGGCCGTCCCCGACCGTCCGGGCAACCGCACCGCCGACACCTTCGAGAACATCACCCGCAGCCCCGGCGTCGGCATGGTCTTCTTCGTGCCCGGCGTACGGGAGACGGTCCGTATCAACGGCGACGCGTTCGTCACCGACGACCCCGACCTGCTGCACCGCCTCGGCGCGGAGGGCAAGCCCGCCGTCCTCGCGACGATCGTGAAGGTGCGCGAGGCGTTCTTCCAGTGCGGAAAGGCCGTGATCCGCGCCCGGCTCTGGGAGGACGACCCGCGCGGCCTGGCCGACTCCCTGACCCTGACCAGCGACTTCTACGCCCAGGTCACCGCGCAGATGGCGGAGAAGATGGCGGCGAACCTCGGCGAGGGGCTGGGGTCCCTGGGCACGATCGTCCAACATCACTACGACACGGAGCTGTTCTGACCTTCTGACCTTCTGGCCGTCTGACCTTCTGGCTCCTGACCTTAAGGCGCGGTCCTGTGCTCCGGTTGCCTACGACCGAGCAGGGCAGCCACTACTTTCCAATTGGAAAGTAGTGGCATGATGGCAACAGCCAGCCGGTCGTGACGCCGGTAAGGGAGAGCCAGGAGCGCGCAATGGAACAGAACACCGCCGGCGGCGGCGGACCACGCGGCGCCTCTCTGCCGGTCGATGTCGCAACGAGCGCCCTGCGGGGCATCGAGTGCGCCCAGGCCCGCGCGCGACTCCAGGCCCGGCTCGTGCCCGATTGGTACGGGCCGCTGAGCGGTGCGGTCATCGCGATCTACTGCGTCGCCGCACAGCGGCTCCTGGAGGCTGACAAGATTCTCGTTCAGCAATGGGTCGTGTGGCCGCTGGCCATGCTGGTGGCCCTCGCGCTCAGGAGGGCCTCGAAGCGGAGCAGGGGCGTGATCCAGTCCAGGTCCGCACTGTCCGGGACGGAGCGCGGGAAAATGATCCGCACGGTCCTGGCCCCCGCCGTCGCCGCCGCCTGCCTGGTGGGGCTCGCGTGCTGGGCAGCCGGTGGCGGGACGCATGTCACCGTCGTCGCCATGGCCGTCGTCCTGGGGCTCGGCATCTGGGCCGGCTTTGCCCGGCACAACACCGTGATCAGGCGCCGACTCCACGAACTGGCGTGAACGCCGGACCGGCACAGCCGCGAGCATCCGCCCTCGACGAGAGGCTGCGCACCCCCTCCCGGCTGGCCGTCGTGGCGTTCCTTTCCGCCTGCGAGGAAGCCGAGTTCGCGGTGGTCCGTGACCATTGCCAGGTGTCCGACTCGCTCCTGAGCAAGGCCGCGTCGGCCCTGGAGGCCGCCGGATACATCGAGATCCGTAAGGGCTACATCGGCAAACGGCCGCGGACCTGGCTCTCCCTCACCCCTGCCGGACATCTCTCACTGGCCCAACACGTCACAGCGTTGCAGGGCATCATCTCCGCGGCTCAGAACGCCGGCGCGAGCGCACAAGCCGAACCGGTCGGGCCAACGGATGCCGCCGAGAGCACATGGAGCGACGACGCGCCGATCGTTTAGACGACGACGCGCCGATCGTTTAGCCCTGGACGACGACGTGCCGATCGTCTACACGTATCGCTCCAGGATCGACGACTCCGCCAGCCGGGAGAGGCCCTCGCGGACCGAGCGGGCGCGGGCCTCGCCGACGCCGTCGACGGTCTGGAGGTCGTCGACGCTCGCGGCGAGCAGCTTCTGGAGGCCGCCGAAGTGGTCCACGAGCCGCTCGATGATGGCGTTCGGCAGCCGGGGGACCTTCGCGAGGAGGCGGTAGCCGCGCGGCGAGACCGCCGAGTCGAGGGTCTCGGGCGAGCCGCTGTAGCCCAGGGCGCGGGCCACGATGGGCAGTTCCAGCAGCTCGGAGTGGGTGAGCGAGTCGAGCTCGGCCAGCGCCTCGGGGACCGTGCGGGTCCGCTTCGCGGTGGGCTGGGGGACGTAGTCGCGCACGACCAGTTCGCGCTCCGGCTCCACGCCGGCGATCAACTCGTCCAGCTGGAGTGAGAGGAGCCGCCCGTCGGTGCCCAACTCCACCACGTACTCGGCGATTTCGGTGGCGATGCGGCGGACCATCTCCAGGCGCTGGGCGACCGCCGTGACATCGCGGACCGTCACCAGGTCCTCGATCTCCAGGGCCGAGAGCGTGCCCGCGACCTCGTCGAGGCGGAGCTTGTAGCGCTCCAGGGTGGCGAGCGCCTGGTTGGCGCGGGAGAGGATCGCCGCCGACTCCTCCAGGACGCGCCGCTCCCCGTCCACGTACAGCGCGATGAGCCGCATCGACTGGCTGACGGAGACGACGGGGAAGCCCGCCTGGATGGAGACGCGCTGCGCGGTGCGGTGCCGGGTGCCGGTCTCCTCGGTGGGGATGGAGGCGTCCGGCACGAGCTGCACCCCGGCTCGCACGATCTTGGTGATGTCCTTGTCGAGGACCAGCCCGCCGTCGAGCTTGCACAGCTCGCGCAGCCGGGTCGCCGAGAACTCGACGTCCAGGACGAAGCCGCCCGTGCACATCGATTCGACGGTCTTGTCCATGCCCAGCACGATGAGCCCGCCCGTGTTGCCGCGGAGGATGCGCTCCAGGCCGTCGCGCAAGGCGGTGCCGGGGGCGACCGCGCTCAGCGAGGCGCGCATCAGACCGTCGGCACCGGAGCTTCCCCCGGCCCTGCCGGGGCCCGATGCCCGGTCGTTGGCTGCCACTGCACTCCTCCGGTCGCAAGGTCAACGGTGCCGCAGCCCGCCCCTCCGGCGCGTGCACGCGGGCGTACGGGCGAGACCAGGGCAAAGTCTACCGGCGCTCGTCCTCCTCCTGTGGGGCCTCCCGGCGGACGCGCTTCGGCAGCACCCGGAGGGCGTCCCCTATGTCGGCGACCTCCAGGACCCGCATGCCGCTCGGAATCTTCCCCGGGTCGCCCGGCACGAGGGCGTGGGTGAAGCCGAGCCGTGACGCCTCGGCGAGCCGCCGCTGTACGCCCGTGACCCGCCTGACCTCGCCCGCGAGCCCCACCTCGCCGACGGCCACGAGGTTCTGCGGCAGCGGGGTGTCGCTCGCGGCGCTGGCCAGGGCGAGCGCGATGGCGAGGTCGGCGGCCGGCTCGGAGAGCTTCACGCCGCCGACCGTGGCGCTGTAGATGTCCCGCTTGCCGAGCGCGCTGATCCGGCCGCGCTGTTCGAGCACGGCGAGCATCATCGAGACGCGGGAGGTCTCCAGGCCGGAGGTGGTGCGGCGGGGGGAGGGGATCTGCGAGTCGACGGTGAGCGCCTGGACCTCGGCGACCAGCGGGCGGCGGCCCTCCAGGGTGACGGTCAGACAGGTGCCGGGCACGGGCTCGGAGCGGCGGGTGAGGAAGAGGCCGGAGGGGTCGGCGAGGCCCGTGATGCCCTCGTCGTGCAGCTCGAAGCAGCCGACCTCATCCGTCGCCCCGTAGCGGTTCTTGACGCCGCGCACCAGGCGCAGCCGGGCGTGGCGGTCGCCCTCGAAGCTGAGGACGACGTCGACGAGGTGCTCCAGCAGCCGGGGCCCGGCGATCGCGCCGTCCTTGGTGACGTGGCCGACGAGCAGCGTGGCCATGCCGCGCTCCTTGGAGGCGCGGATCAGGGCCCCCGCCACCTCGCGGACCTGGGCCATGCCGCCGGGCGCCCCGTCGATCTCCGAGGACGCCACTGTCTGGACGGAGTCCATGATCAGGAGCGAGGGCTTGACCGTGTCGAGGTGGCCGAGCACCGCCGACAGGTCGGTCTCGGCGGCGAGGTAGAGGTGGTCGGAGAGGGCGTTGATACGGTCGGCGCGCAGCCGGACCTGGCTGGCCGACTCCTCGCCCGTCACATAGAGCGTGCGGTGCTCGTCGGAGGACGCCTTCGCCGCCACGTCCAGCAGCAGCGTCGACTTGCCGACGCCCGGCTCGCCCGCGAGCAGCACGACCGCGCCGGGCACGAGGCCGCCGCCGAGGACGCGGTCCAGCTCGTCGACGCCGGTGGAGCGCGCGGTGGCCGTGCGCCCGTCCACTTGGCCGATCGGCAGGGCGGCGGCGGTGACCCGGCCGGGCGCCGTCGTACGGACCGCGGGGGCGCCGCCGAACTCCTCGACCGTGCCCCATGCGTGGCACTCCGGGCAGCGGCCGAGCCACTTGGCGGTGGTCCAGCCGCACTCGGTGCAGCGGTAGGAGGGGCGGTCCTTGGCGGACGCTTTGCGGGTTGCCATGCCGGTAACGCTAGCGGCAGGCACCGACAACGCTCACCACGCGGCCCGAGGCTGTGGATAACTCCGTATCCGCGATCACGGAACGTCAGGCCGGTGTCCCCTTTTGAGGGAGATGGTCACCCGTAAGGGTTAAAAGGGAGCAAGAGGCGCGAGACGATCTGCATCATCCTTCTACCGTCGCCGGGTGATGAGCAGCAGGCCCGACCACCCCACGCACTCCACCGGCGCACACCGGGCGCGGCGTCGTGCGCCCCAATTGCCTCAAGAGCCCCAGCCGTCGCAGTCCCTCCGGCCTCCCCAGGCCCCTCCGTCCCAAGAGCTTCCGCCGCCGCAGCCGCGGTCGGCGTCCGTGCCGTCTCAGCCGTCTCAGCCGTCTCAGCCGTCTCAGCCGTCTCAGCCGTCTCAGTCGTCTCAGTCGTCTCAGTCGTCTCAGTCGACCGAGTCGGCCCAGTCGCAGAGGCCCTCCCAGCCGCAGGGGCCCTCCCAGTCGCCGGGGCCCTCCCAGCCGACTCGGCAGCCCCTGGCGGCTAAGCAGCCCCCGACGGCTCAGCAGCCCCCGTCCGCCCAGTCGGCGGTGGAGCCGCTCTCGCGGTACGAGCCGTATCTGGACGGGCTGTTCACCTACTGCCTGTCCGTTCTGTGCGAGCACGACGCGGCGACCGCCGTGCTCGGTGAGGTGCTCGCCCTCGCCGAGCGGCGCGGCGACCGCTGCCCCGACGGCGAGGGACTGCGCCGCCCCTGGCTGTACGCCCTCGCCCGCTGGACCTGTCTGCGCAAGCTCACCGAACTCAACGCCGAACACACAGAGAACGCCGCACACACCAAGCGCACCGCGGACGCCGCCTTCGCCGCCGCGGACTCCTTGTCCGAGGCCGCCGCCGGACAGCGGCAGCGCGAACTGGCGCGGCTCGCCTGGCCCGAGGCCGCCGGCACCTCCTCCGAACAGCGCGAGGCCCTGGAGCTCGCCGTGCGCCACCGGCTCTCCCCGGCCGAGGTCGCGACGGTGCTGCGCATGGAGCAGGGCGCGGCGCGGGCCCTGCTGTCCGCCGCCGCGTGCGAGGTGGAGCGGACCCGTACCGCGCTCGCCGTCGTCGAGCTGGGGAACTGCCAGGTCGTCGCCCGGCTCGCCGAGGACACCCAGGTGCTCCTCGGCACGGCGCTCCGCAGCGAGCTGGTGCGCCACGTCGACGAGTGCCGCGACTGCCGCCGCACCGCCGAGCGGGCCACCGCGGGCGGCCCCTGGCCCGGCATGGTCGCCTCCGCCGCGGCCCTGCCCGTCATGGAAGCGCCGCGTCCGGCGGCGCTCGCCGCCATGCGGCTCGCGCTGCGCGCACGCCCGGCGCGCGGCACCACGCTCGCGGGCCCCCGCTTCGACCGGAGCGGCTTCCCCATGGCGCCCAAGGACCGCGCCGCGCGCCGCCGCCGGATCCGCAACCGCGCCGTCACGACGACGGTGGTCGCGACGGTGGTGGCCGCGCCCGTGCTCGCCCTGTGGGCCGCCTACCGCGGCGCGCCGGAGACGGGGGAGGGGCAGGACGGTGCGGCGTCCGTGACGGCCCGTTCCTCGGACGGGCTCGACGGGCGTCCGTACGAGAAGGCGGGGAGCGTACGGAGCGAGCGCGTCGTCCCGAGC
>NZ_JBHVHQ010000087.1:0-16280 GCF_042800135.1 Streptomyces sp. NPDC057654
CGTTCCTATTTCGTGGTGACCTTCACCGTCCACGCCCCCGTCGTTGTGCGGCCCTCCACCGTCACCCGCACCCCGCCGCCCGCCCCGACGCTCTCCCCGATGTCGAGCGGGGCGTCGGCCAGCGGCGGATAGACCGAGGCGCCCACGCACGCGCCGGTCCGGGGGTGCCCGTCCAGCACCTGGACCGGCCCGTCGCCGGACGCGGTGTCGCTGCGTACGCGGTACACGAGCACCCCTTCCGCACAGGACCCGGCGTCGTTTCCCCCTACGCCGCGCGCCTCCACCGCCACCGCCTCGGTGGGCCCCGTACGGATCACGATGAGCCGGGTGCGGTCGTCGGCGCCGGGCTGCATGGGGGCCTCCAGGGGCTCCAGGACGTGCAGTCCGGTGCCGGGGCCGCGCACGCAGTCGACCTGGCGCGCGTCGAGCCAGCCGAGCTTCCACTTGTGCCAGCCGAAGGGTTCGGAGGCCAGTCCGAACTGGCTGCCCATGAGGTCCCAGTCGCCGACGTGGGTGTCCCAGTCCCCCTTGCCGTCGGTCGGCCGGTGGTAGAGGTCGGGAAGGTCGAAGACGTGCAGGGTCTCGTGGGCGAGCACGTTGCGGTCGGGCGGGTGGTGCTCGAAGACCGTGACGATACGGCTGAGCGGGGCGCCGTCGACGGAGATCGGCTCGTCGAGGTTTATGACCTTGGTGGCGTCCGAGTCGACGCCGGGCGCGTCGGGGTCGGCGACCAGGTACACGACGTCGTAGCGGCTGAAGTCCACGACCGGGTCGGCGGCGGCGATGGCGTCGCGCAGATAGGCGGAGCGGTGCTCGGCGTCCCAGTCCCGCTGTATCCGGTACGCGGTGGACTTCCGCGGCATCCGCAGCCAGCGCTTCGTGGGGTGGACGTCCAGCTTGAACTTCCCGTACGAGGCGCGCTCGAAGAACCGGGAGGTGCCGGGGAAGTGGTCGGCGGCCAGGTCGCCGGGGCCGGTGGCGGGCTCGGCGTCGGGGAAGGAGAGGAAGACCATGACGGCGTGCAGCCGGCCGCGGGGGCGGGGGTAGGCGGGGTCCCAGGAGTCCAGGCCCTCGGAGTGGTGGGCCTCGCTGCGCGGCAGCGCGCACGGCCCGGCGGACCCGGCCGCCTGCACGGGGGCCGCGACGACATTGCTGGCGATCACCGCGCAGAGGGAGGAGAGCAGGGCGGCGGCGCGGCGCAGCCGTGACCGGTGCACTCCCTCGGGTGGCTGCGGACGCACCACGTCGACCTCCCGGGCTGGAATCGGGACACCCACCCACCCTGTGGCGGTTCGCGGTGGTACGCCCTGTTCCACTGCCCCAGTCGAGTGACTCGGCCCTCTACGGGGTAAGTAACACTCAGTCACGTGCGATCAGCCAGCCGACACAGTCCCCAATCAATCGATCGGAACCGGTCAAACGCTCACCCTGAGTGCCGTTGATCACGACTGAGTCGCTGGAACGGCCCTCGCGTGAACCTCTATGATCGCCACATTTCCAGCAAAGCCACGCGGGAGCGAGCGGTGAGCGGAACCCCCGACGGCCAGGGCGGCGTGCCCGCAACGGCGCTGCCAATGATCACTGAACGTAGCGCATCCTCCGGTGAGCACCACGCCGGATTCCGCGCCGAGTACCGGCCCGACTGTCTCGCCGACTACCGCGCCGCCTTCGACGGCGCGCACCTGGCGATGGCCGTGGTCGACCGCGGCGGCTTCATCCTCACCGCGAACGCGGCGCTCGGCGCGCTCCTCGGCGCCGATCCCGCCCGGCTCGCCGCGACCCCCGCCGCGGACCTGGCCGATCTGCGCGCGGACCCGCGCACCTGGACCGCGTACCGCGAAGTGCTGCACGGCCGTCGCGACCGGCTGCGCTGCACCCGCCGGCTCCCGCAGCCCGGCGGCGGCTCCCTGTGGGCCGAGATCGTCGTCGCGCCGCTCCCCGACAGCTGCAACGCGCTGCTGTCGGTGTCCGACATCAGCGAGCGGTACGACCTCCGGGCCCGGCTGCGCCACCTCCAGATGCACGATCCGGTGACCCGGCTGCCCAATCGGGGCCTGTTCTTCGAGCGGCTGTCCATGGCGCTGGAGGCGGCGACGTACGAGCTCGGCGGCAGCGGCCGGATCGGGCTGTGCTACCTCGATCTCGACGGCTTCAAGGCCGTCAACGACACCCTCGGCCACCGCGTGGGCGACCGGCTGCTGATCGAGGTCGCGCAGCGGCTGACCGAGTGCGCGGCGCCCGGCGGCCATCTGGTGGCGCGGCTCGGCGGCGACGAGTTCGCGCTGCTCGTGGAGGGCTCCTCCGGGACCGAGCAGGTCTCCGGCCTCGCCGCGGACGTACTGGCCGCGCTCCAGCGGCCGTTCGACGTGGCGGGGCAGCGGCTCGCCGTCTCGGCGTCCATCGGCGTCGTGGAGCGGCCGTCCGTCGGCACCCACGCCACGGAGCTGATGCAGGCCGCGGACACCACGCTGTACTGGGCGAAGGAGGACGGCAAGGCGCGCTGGACGCTCTTCGACCCGGAGCGCAACGCGCACCGGATGACGCGCCAGGCGCTCTCCAGCACGCTGCGGCCGGCGGTGGACCGGGACGAGTTCGTACTGGAGTACCAGCCCCTGGTCGGGCTGGACGACGGAACCGTGCGCGGCGTGGAGGCGCTGGTGCGCTGGCGGCACCCGCAATTCGGAATTCTGGCGCCGAATCGGTTCATCGGACTTGCTGAAGAGAATGGCGCGATCGTCCCGCTGGGCCGCTGGGTGCTGGCGACCGCCTGCCGCCAGGCCCGCCGCTGGCAGCTCGCGCACCCCGCGGCGCCGATCACCGTCAGCGTCAACGTGGCGGTGCGTCAGGTCTGGGACTCGGACCTGGTCGCCGACGTCGCGGCCGTGCTGCGGGAGACCGGGCTGCCCTCCCGCCTGCTCCAGCTGGAGCTGACCGAGTCCGCCGTGATGGGCTCGGCCGGCCGGCCGCTGCAACAGCTCCAGCAGCTCAGCGACATGGGCGTGACCATCGCCATCGACGACTTCGGCACCGGCTACTCCAACCTCGCCTATCTCAGCCGGCTGCCGGTCTCCGCCCTGAAGCTGGACGGCTCGTTCGTACGGGGCTTCAGGACCGACGAGCACCCGAACCCGGCCGACGAGACGATCGTCGAGGCGCTGGTGGAGCTCGCGCACCGGCTGGGGCTCAAGGTCACGGCGGAGTGCGTGGAGAGCGCCGAACAGGCGCGCCGGCTGCGGCGGATCGGCTGCGACACCGGCCAGGGGTGGTTCTACTCCCGGCCGGTGACACCGGAGCTGATCTCCGCGCTGGTGGGCTCCGAGGGGCACCCGGCGGACGAGAGCCACCTGGCTGACGAGGACCGCCCGGCCGACGAGATCCATCCGGCGGACGAGAGCCTCCCGGCGCCCGAGAGCCGGGCGGCCGAGGAGGGCCACCCGGCGGACGGCGGTTAGGACGCGTCGGACGACGGCCGGGGCGCGTCGGGCGTCGGGCGTGCGCGGTTACGGCGCGTCGGGCGTCCGGCCGCCGTTCCCCGGGGCGGCGGCCGGGAGGTGCGGCAGCTCGTACGCGTCCGCGATCAGCTCGTACGAGCGCAGCCGCGCGTCCCGGCCGTGCGCGTTGGCCGTGATCATCAGCTCGTCCACACCGGTCCGCTTGACGAGCCCGTCGAGCCCCGCGCGCACCTCGTCGGGCGTGCCATGCACGACGTTGGCGAGCCAGCTGTCGACGAACTCCCGCTCCGCGGGGCTGTATTCGTACGCCGCCGCCTCGTCGGGGGACGGCACCAGGCCCGGCCGGCCGGTGCGCAGCCGCAGCATCGACAGCGCGCCCGTACGCACCTGGCGCAGCGCCTCCTTGCCGTCCTCGGCGGCGAACGCCTGCACGCCGATCTTCGCGTACGGGCGGTCGAGGACCGCCGAGGGGCGGAAGGACTCGCGGTAGAGGTCGAGCGCGGGAACGGTGTTGGCGGCCGAGAAGTGGTGGGCGAAGGAGAACGGCAGCCCGAGCGCCCCGGCGAGCTGGGCGCTGAACCCGGAGGAGCCCAGCAGCCAGATCACCGGCCGGTCCGCGGACTGCACGCCGCCGGGGACGCTGCCCTGCACGGGGCCGGGGACGGCGTGGATCCGGGCGTAGCGGTGGCCGCCGGGGAAGTCGTCGTCCAGGAACCGGGTCAGCTCCGCGAGTTGCTGCGGGAAATCGTCGGCCCCCTCGTGCAGCCGGTCGGTGCGGCGCAGCGCGGCGGCGGTCGCACCGTCCGTGCCGGGGGCGCGGCCGAGTCCGAGGTCGACGCGGCCCGGCGCGAGGGCTTCGAGGGTGCCGAACTGCTCGGCGATGACCAGCGGCGCGTGGTTGGGCAGCATCACGCCGCCGGAGCCGAGGCGGATGCGGTCGGTGTGCGCGGCGAGGTGGGCGAGGATGACGGCCGGGGAGGACGACGCGACGCCGGGCATGGAGTGGTGCTCGGCCACCCAGAACCGCTGGAACCCGCGCCGCTCGGTCAGCTGCGCCAGCCGGACGGTGGTGCGCAGCGCCTCGCCGGCGGTCAGCCCGCTGCCGACCGTCGCCAGGTCCAGTACGGACAGGGGTACGGGCGCGCTGCCCCTGGGCTCCGCCCGAATGGTGTCGTGGGTCTCGTCGACGCCGCCCTTGTCCCGCACTTCGGCCACGGTGGCCCGCCTCTCCGGTCGCTGTCTCGGCTGCGGATCCGCGCTGGTCCGCCCGTCCGTCACCGATGGTAAACCGGAGCTGCTCTCCGGTTATTCCCGCCGTGCGGGAATTCCGGGGAACGGAACGTACGCGGCGGCGGGCCCATGCCCGTACGGGCCGCGCCATGCGGGCGTACGCGCCGCCTCCGCCTACAGGGCCCGCCGCCCGCCCTCGAAGAGCCGCCCCAGGTCCGGGCAGGCCGCCGCGTGGCCGAGCAGGCGCAGGCCCTCCCAGGCCGTGACCTGGTTGGCGGTGAGCACCGGCTTGCCCAGGGCCGCTTCCAGGGCGGGCAGATGGGCGGCGGTGTGCAGGGCCGTGTCCGGGAGGAGGACCGACTCGGCCGCGGGATGGTCGCCCGCCCGCGCCAGGTCCAGCACCTCCTCGCGGCCCCACGTGCCGACCTCGGCGGCGGTGATGACGCCGCTGCCGCGGGCCGCGACGACCTCGATCCCCGCCGACTTCAGGAAGGCCGTGAAGTACTCGGCCACGTCCGCCGGGTACGTCGCCGCCACCGCGACCCGCTCCGCGCCCACGGCCCGTACCGCGTGGGCGAAGGCGAACGACGTGCTGGACGCCGGGAGGCCCGCGGCGGCCGACAGCTCACGGACCTGCTCGTGCGCGCCGTCCCAGCCGAACACGAAACTCGCGCTCGTACAGGCCCAGACCACGGCCCCCGCCCCCTGCCGCCGCAGCTCGGCCACCCCCGCCGCCAGGCGCGCCGCGGACCCCATCTCCAGCAGGGCGTCCACCCGGTGGGCGTCCTCGCCGATGTCGGTGTGGACGAGCGGCAGCCGGACGCCGCCGATGAGCGATTCGAGGCGCGGATAGTCGTCCTCCGCGGAGTATCCGGGGTAGAGGAATCCAACCGTGGGCGCCTGCTCCATCCGGGGGTCCGACTGCGGCACATGGGGCATCTGCGGCTCCTGGCTATGTGAGGGGGTGGTGTGGTGCGGTTATCCCGGGTCCTCCGACAGGGCTTGGGCCTGGCCCGGCGGGTCGAACCCCTCGGCCGTCTCGCCGTCCGGCACGGCCGCCGGGCCCGCGAGCGCGGCCTCGACGACGGGCGGTACCGAGGACGGTATCGAGGTCGGGATCGACGGCGGGGGCGACGGGGCCGAAGGGACCGACGGGACGGCCGAGACTGCCGGTATCGGCGGAGCCGCCGGCGGCGACGCGCACATTCCCGCCGGGCCCGATCTGGCGACGGGGTCCAGCAGCGCCTGGTACGGACCGACCGCCCGCGCCCCCGCCAGCCGCAGCGCCGCCCAGACCGTCACCTGGTTGGCGGAGAGCACCGGCATCCGCAACTCCGCCTCCAGCTGCGGGATCACGTCGTACGTCGGCAGGTTCGTACAGCTGATGAAGAGCGCGTCGGCCGCGCCGACCACCGCCTGCCGGGCCATGTCGACGACGTCCCGGTAGGACACCTTCCAGATGTGCCGGGTGAGCCCGAGGTACTGGCGGCCGGTGACCGTGATGCCCGCGCCCGCCAGATACTCCTCCAGCGAGTCGGTCACCGACTTCGTATAGGGCGTGACCACCGCGATGCGCCGGGCGCCGATCTCCCGCAGCGCGTCGAGCAGCGCCCCGGAGGTCGTCACCGCGGGCACCTCGCCGGCCTGCGTCATCGCCGCGCACATCGCGCGCTCGCCCGCGACGCCGCCGACGAAGCTGCCGGACGTGCAGGCGTACGCGACTACGTCCGGCTCGACCGCGGACAGCGCCCGTACCGCGTGGCGCAGGGTCTCGTGCTCGCTGACGAGCCGGGCGAGGTCGAGGCTGACCTCCACAGGCACGAAGGGCGTCCGGGTCAGATGCAGGGAGACCTCGTCGGGGACCCACCGCCACAGTTCGCGGTCGAGCGCGAAATCGAAGGGGGCCACCACCCCCACGCCGCACTGCGGCCGCGGGCCGCCCAGAAAGGAAGAGACGTCCATATCGCACTCCAATACAGCGGAGAGCAAGGCCATCGGCCTGGGGAGACAGGGTGCCGGCCTGCGCCGGGACGTCGGGACAGAGGGTGTTCCGTCGGCATCATCAGCGCCTTATTGACGACGGTAGTTTCAGGTCCCTAGCGTGGTCAATCCTCATATCTCCGGGTACTTGTCGACTGTCACCGACACTCAAGCGGACCCCCATTTCGAAACGGTTCCCCTCCTATGTCCGATAGCACCGTTCTCGTCCTCGGCACCGAGCCCCCGGTGCGGCTCGACCGTCTCGACGGCCGCGCCTCCGTGGTGGTCTGCGACGACGCCTCCTTCCCCGATCTGCTGCCGACCGCCGACGCCCTGCTGGTCTGGGACTTCGGCAGCCGGGCCGTGCGCGACGGGTGGCCCGCGACAGGCCCGCGGCCCGGCTGGGTGCACACCGCGAGCGCCGGGGTGGACCATCTGCTCTCCCCCGCGCTCGCCGCCTCCCCCACGCTGGTCACCAACGCGCGCGGAGTCTTCGAGCAGCCGATCGCCGAGTACGTCGCCGGGCTGGTGATCGCCATGGCCAAGGACTTTCCCGGGAGTTGGGAGTTGCAGCGGCAGCGCCGCTGGCGCCACCGGAACACGATGCGGCTGGCCGGGTCGCGCGCCGTGGTGGTCGGCGGCGGGCCGATCGGGCAGGCGGTGGCCCGTACGCTCGCGGCCCTGGGCGTCGTCACGGAACTGGTCGGGCGGACGGCGCGGCCGGGCGTGCGCGGCGCGGACGAGCTGGACGGGCTGCTGCCGGAGGCCGACTGGGTGGTGTGCGCGGCGCCCCTGACGGCGGCCACCCGGGGGATGTTCGACCGGGACGCGTTCGCCCGGATGAAGCCCACGGCCCGCTTCGTCAACATCGGGCGGGGCCCGCTCGTGGTCGAGGACGACCTCGTGGAGGCGCTGGTCAAGCGGCGGATCGCGGGCGCGGCCCTCGATGTGTTCGAGAACGAGCCGCTGGGCGTGGACAGCCGGATGTGGGATGTGCCGGGCCTGTTCGTCTCGCCGCACATGAGCGGGGACACGGCGGGCTGGCGGCACGATCTCGCGGAGCAGTTCCAGGACAACTTCGACCGCTGGGCGGCGGGCGAACCGCTGCTGAACGTCGTGGACAAGCGGCTCGGCTACGTTCCGGCCGCCGCCCCGCAGACGCCGGGGACGGCCGCCTCTGAGCCGCCGGGCCCGACCGACCCCTCGCGGAGGACCGTATGACCTCACTCGCCGATCTCACGGCCCTCCAGCTGCTCGCCGGCTACGGCTCGGGCGCGTTCTCCCCGGTGGAGGTGGTGCGCGCCAACCTGGCGCGGGTGGAGGAGGCCCCGCCCGCCGTCAACGCCTTCACCCGGGTGTCCGCGGACGCCGCGCTGCGGGAGGCCGAGGCGTCGGCGGCGCGGTGGCTGCGCGGCGAGCCCTCGGGGCTGCTGGACGGCGTGCCGGTGACGGTGAAGGACCTGTTGCTGACGCGCGGCGAGCCGACGCTGCGCGGCTCGCGGACCGTACGGGCCGAGGGGGCGGCCTGGGACGAGGACGCGCCCTCGGTGGCGCGGCTGCGCGAGCACGGGGCGGTGTTCCTGGCGAAGACGACGACGCCGGAGTTCGGGTGGAAGGGCGTCACGGACAGCCCGCTCCAGGGCGTCACCGGCAATCCGTACGACCCCTCGCGCACCGCGGGCGGCTCCAGCGGGGGCAGCGCGGCGGCGGTGGCGCTGGGGGCGGGGCCGCTGAGCCTGGGGACGGACGGCGGGGGCTCGGTGCGCATTCCCGCGTCCTTCTGCGGCATCTTCGGTCTCAAACCCACCTATGGGAGGGTTCCGCTGTATCCGGCGACGCCCTTCGGGACGCTCTCGCACGTCGGGCCGATGACGCGGGACGCGGCGGACGCGGCGCTGCTGATGGATGTGATCAGCGGTCCCGACTGGCGGGACTGGTCGGGGCTGGGGCCGCACGGCACGACGTTCCAGGAGTCGCTGCGCGGCGGCGTGCGGGAGCTGCGCGTCGCGTACAGCCCGAGCCTGGGCTTGGGCGGGCCGGACGGGCACGGCGTGGTCGACCCGGAGGTGGCGGCGGCGGTCCGGCGGGCGGCGGAGCTGCTGGAGCGGCTGGGCGCGCGGGTGGAGGAGGTCGATCCGGGGTTCGCGGACCCGTTGGAGGCGTTCCACACGCTGTGGTTCAGCGGCGCGGCGCGCGTCGTGCAGCCGCTGGGCGCGGCCGACCGGGAGCTGCTGGATCCGGGGCTGCGGGAGATCGCCGAACTGGGCGCGTCGTACAGCGCGCTGGACTATCTGGCGGCGGTCGACGCGCGGATGGCGCTGGGGCAGGTCATGGGGAGCTTCCACAGCACGTACGACCTGCTGCTGACGCCGACGCTGCCGATCACGGCGTTCGAGGCGGGGCACGAGGTGCCGCCGGACTCGAAGCACACGCGGTGGACGGAGTGGACGCCGTTCACGTACCCCTTCAACCTCACGCAGCAGCCGGCCGCGACGGTGCCGTGCGGGCTGTCGGAGGCGGGGCTGCCGATCGGCGCGCAGCTGGTGGCGGCGCGGCACGCGGACGCCGTACTGCTGCGCGCGGCGCACGCGCTGTACGAGGCCGGGGTGGCCGAGCAGGTGACGCCGGCGCTCGCGCGGTAGGTCGGCGCGGGGTGTTTACGGGCTACCCTGCGGGTTGCGTGCGGCAGGTGCGTACGGGCCGTAGGCCACTGGCGTCGCGCCGTCCGGCCCGTACGCGTCAGGGTCAGACCCTGCGGAAGTTGAGGGTCTCCCCCAGCGCCCCGGCCCGCCACAGGTCCTGGCAGGCGTCGGCCATGCGGTCGAGGCCGTCGACGACGGCACCCCAGACGATGCCCGGCACCCAGCCGGCGTCGCCGTTGATCAGAAGGTTGTTGCGCTCGTAGAACAGCGCGAGGTCGACGACCTGGGAGCGACCCTGGTGTGTGGCCCGGCTCTCGTAGCCGTACGACTTCGTGCCCAACTCGGTGTCGGAGAAGGAGAAGTAGCAGAGGTCTCCGGGGATGGGGGTGACCGTGGGGTTCTCCAGCGGCGGCTCCTCGGGGGCGAACGTCGGCAGCAGGGTGTAGATCTCGTTGCGCGCGTACTTCGCGTGGTAGACGTCGCCGCCGAGCGGCAGCGCGTCCCAGACGGCCGCGCAGGTCAGCGGCGCGCGGTCGGTCAGCAGCCGGGCCGTGCAGCTCACGCCTCGCTTGTCGAGCGAGACTTCAATGAATTGATCACTCATCGCCGTTCCTCTCCTGCTTCCGCTCGCCGGTGGCACATTTCCCGTAGTCGGGCCTGACTCTCTTTCAGCTTGCCTCACTTCACAGCACATTGCGGCGCATCGACCCACCGGACAACAGCTGTATCAAGGTCCGAAAACGATCTGCATATATACGACGGGTCGGGGTACCCGCGCGCCCATGGCTCCACCCAAGGAGAACTACAAGAGAATCGTGATGCGCCGACGCTCGCTCCTCGCGGGCGGTGCGGCAATGGGCCTGCTGGGGGCGGTCGGCTGTAGCCGGGTGTCGACGGCGGACGCCGAGGACGGGGGGAATCTGCTGGAGCGGCTGAAGTCGCAGGGCACGATCCGGCTGGGGATCGCGGGGGAGATCCCCTTCGGCTATATCGACAAGAACGGCGATTTCACCGGCGAGGCACCGGAGTTGGCGAAGGTGATATTCCCGCGCCTGGGGGTGCGCCGCGTCCAGCCGGTGCCGACCGAGTTCAACTCGCTCATACCCGGCCTCAACTCGCAGCAGTTCGACGGGATATCGGCGGGCATGTTCATCAACGCCGACCGCTGCTCGCAGGTCATCTTCGCCGACCCGGACTACGAGGTCCTGGACGCGTTCATCGTCCGCAAGGGCAACCCGAAGAAGCTGCGCACCTACGCCGATGTGAAGCGGTCCGGGGCCCGGCTCGGCAGCGGCACCGCGTATGCCGAACTGGGCTACGCGAAGAGCGCGGGGATCACCGATATCCAGGTCTATCCGGACCAGTTGGCCGGGCTGCTCGCCGTACAGCAGGGCCGCGTCGACGCCTTCGCCGGTACGAGTCTGACCGTACGCAATGTCATTCGGCAGAACCCGGGCGCCAAGGTCGAATCCACGGAACCATTCCTTCCGCAAGTGGCCGGCAAGGATGTGCACGGCGCGGGCGCTTTCGCTTTCCGCCCCGGCGAGACCGAGCTGCGCGACGCCTTCAACGCCGAGCTGCACAAGATGAAGAAGTCCGGGGAACTGCTCCGCGTGATCCGGCCGTTCGGCTTCACCGAAACCGAGATGACCAAGCTGACCGCAGAGGAGTTGTGCGGGAAATGACGACGGGGCTCTGGCAGCACTGGCTGCTACCGGGTATCTGGGTCACGGTCCAGCTGACCGTATACAGCGCGGTATTCGCGGCGGTCGTCGCCTTCGGCGTCGGAATCGCCCGTACGTCCCGGCTGTGGATCGTCCGGTTCGTCACCGGCGTCTATGTGGAGGTCTTCCGCGGCACCTCGGCGCTGGTGCTGATGTTCTGGCTGTTCTTCGTGATGCCGCTGGCCTTCGGGTTGCAGCTCGTGCCGATGTGGGCGGCGGTCCTCGCGCTGGGCCTCTCCTACGGCGCGTACGGCTCGGAGATCGTGCGCGGCGCGCTGGCCGCGGTCGCCCCGGCGCAGCGCGAGGCGGCCGTGGCGCTGAGCTTCACGCCCGCGCAGCGGATGCGGCGGGTGATCCTGCCGCAGGCGGTCCCGGAGATGATCCCGCCGTTCAACAATCTGCTGATCGAGCTGCTCAAGGGCACCGCGCTGGTGTCCGTGATGAGCGTCGCGGACATCGCCTTCGCCGCCCAGCTCTCCCGGCTGGCGACCGGCGCGAGCCTGGAGATCTACGCGATCATCCTGGCCATCTACTTCGTGCTGGCCTTCGTGCTGACCCGGCTGATGCGGCTGCTGGAGCGCAAGGCCAAGGCCGGCATCGGGCAGCCGCCCGAGAAGGGCGCGTTCCCGCGGCGCGGGACCGGGACGAAGCCGGGGTCCGCGCTGCCCGTCGGAGGTGAGCGGTGAGCTGGGACTGGGAAGCGGCCCGGAAGTTCTGGCCGGAGCTGCTGCACGGGCTGGGCGTCACGCTGGAGGCGACGGCGCTCGGCGCGCTGCTGGCCTTCGCGCTGGGCCTGGTGTGGGCGCTGGCCTTCCGCTCGCCGACGCGCTGGGTGCGCTGGCCGGTGACGGCGGTGGTCGAGTTCGTCCGCAACACCCCGCTGCTGGTGCAGCTGTTCTTCTTCTTTTACGTGCTGCCGACCTGGGACATCAAGTTCTCGGCGCTGACCACCGGCGTCCTCGCGCTCGGCCTGCACTACTCGACGTACACCGCCGAGGTGTACCGGGCGGGCATCGACGGGGTGCCCGCGGGCCAGTGGGAGGCCGCGACCGCGCTCAGCCTCTCCCGCGCCCGTACCTGGACCGCGGTGATCCTGCCGCAGGCGGTCCGCCGCGTGGTCCCGGCGCTCGGCAACTACGTCATCGCGATGCTCAAGGACACCCCGATCCTGGCGATCATCGGCGTCCTGGACATGCTCCAGAACGCCCGGCTGGAGGGCGCCAAGACCTTCCAGTACGTGGAGCCGTTCACGATGGTCGGCATCGCCTTCATCGTCATCGCCTATCCGGCATCTCTACTGATGCGAGCCCTGGAGCGACGCCTTGGCCACTGAAACCGACACCCCGAACCCGGCGTCCGCCGAGGCCCCCGAGCTGATCCGCTTCGACGGCGTCACCAAGCGCTTCGGCGCGAACACCGTCCTCGACGGGCTCGACTTCACGGTCGCGCCCGGCAAGCACGTGACCCTCATCGGGCCGTCCGGCTCCGGCAAGACCACGATCCTGCGGCTGCTGATGACCCTGCTGCGGCCCGACGAGGGCACGATCAAGGTGGCCGGCGAATACCTCACGCACGAGGAGAAGGGCGGAAAGCTCGTACCGGCCGGCGAGAAGCACACCCGCGAGGTGCGCAAGAACATCGGAATGGTCTTCCAGCAGTTCAACCTCTTCCCCAATATGCGGGTGCTGCGCAATGTGATGGAGGCCCCGGTGCACGTGCTGGGCCTCGGCAAGGACGCGGCGCGGGAACGGGCGCGGGAGCTGCTGGACCTGGTGGGACTCGGCGACCGCTGCGACGCGTACCCGACGCAGCTCTCCGGCGGCCAGCAGCAGCGGGTGGCGATAGCGCGGGCGCTGGCGATGCGGCCGCAGGTGCTGCTGCTGGACGAGGTGACGTCGGCGCTCGACCCCGAGCTGGTGGCGGGCGTGCTGGACGTGCTGCGCGACATCGCGCACACGACGGACATCACGATGCTGTGCGTGACGCACGAGATGAACTTCGCCCGCGACATCTCCGATGATGTGCTGATGTTCGACGCGGGCCGGGTCATCGAGTCCGGCCCGCCGGAAAAGATCTTCAGCGAGCCGGAGCACGAGCGGACCCGGGAATTCCTGAGCGCGGTGCTGTGAGGCGGAGCGCGGCTCCGTAGGTCCGACACCATAAGTCGGACACCGTAAGCCGGACACCGCAGTCCGGCACAACGCACTGAGAATGTCCGGAACGGCCCCCTTCACCGGGGCCCGACCGGCCGCCCCGGAGCACCGCTAAAGGAGCCCGTACCCCCGCTTTTATCCCTATGACATATGCCAGAGTGGCGCGCTCCTGAACAGAGCCCCGGAGCGCGCCACAATTCTCGCCAACAACCGCCCCATTTCCCCCTCTTGGCGGCTATCGTGGTAGCGCAAGCGGCAACCTGCTGGAAACTGCTAGGGGGAATCCGTGGCGCTCAAGCCCGAGCCGACCGCGCCGTTCCACTCGGTTCAGTACGCCCTGCGCGTGCTCGAAACGGTCGCCAAGCACGTCGGCGGCGTCACCGACGCACAGATAGCACGCGAGACGGGACTGCCCACCGGCCACCTCGCCCACATGCTGCGCATGCTCCGCCGCGAGGGCTATGTGGAACAGGTCACGGACAGCACGTACGCCGTCGGCGAGGCACTGCTCCTGCTCGGCTCCGGCGGCGGCGACCGGCGGGCGGCCCTGGAGGGCAAGCTCCAGCAGTCCCTGGACGCGCTGCGCGACTCCCTCGGCGCGGCCGTGTACATCAGCCGCTACATCGACGGCGAAGTCAAGATCACACAGTACGCGGACGGACCGGGCACCCCCAAGGTCAACGAGTGGGTGGACTTCCGCTCCGCGGCGCACGCCAGCGCGGTGGGCAAGTGCCTGCTCACCCAGCTCGACTACGACGACCGCCGCGACCACCTCTCGCGCCACAAGACCGCGCGGCTCACGTCCCGCACGATCACCAACGAGAAGATCCTCTTCTCCAAGCTGGACAGCCACCCCGCGACCGTCCCCGTCCTCGACCTCCAGGAGTACGCGGTGGGCACGGTCTGCGCCGCGGTCCCCATCACCGCCGGCCACGCAGTCGGCTGCCTCGCCCTCTCCCTCCCCCTGGAACACGCCCACCGCCTCCGCCAGGCCGCCGACACCCTGAACCGCTCGGCGGCCCCGCTGCTGCTCTCACTCACGCTGTGACGACGAGTGTCAGAAGCACCCCCTGGGAGCAGGTAGTATTTCTTACGTCAGCAGGCGCCGCTAGCTCAGTTGGTTAGAGCAGCTGACTCTTAATCAGCGGGTCCGGGGTTCGAGTCCCTGGCGGCGCACAGACAGAGTGAAGGTCCTCCACTTCGGTGGGGGGCCTTTTCTCGTACGTCTCGTACCGCTCCGATGGCCTGTCCCGATGACTTATGTCATGGACGGGTCGTGATCGGCGGCTCTGCCCGGTGGGGGCCTCGGACAGCAGGCTTGTCCGTATGACGACGACGCTTCCGCTCTCCCCGGTCCCCTCGGTCTCTCCGCTCCCGCAGGATTCGCGGCGGGCCGACGACCCGGTGCGGGGTACGGGCGGCGGTGGGGGCATCAAGCCGCTGCCGGTCTGGTTCTTCGCCTTCGAGGGGGTCATGTCGTCCGCGTACGACCTGGTGCGGGCCTATCCGCAGGCGATGTACGGGCTGATCGCCGTGGTGGTGGTCAATATCGGGATCTCGCTGACGGTGCTGCGGTCGCGGGTGCGGCTGGCCAAGCGGCTGTGGCGGGGGAAGGGGACGCGAAAGGTGGCGATCGGGCTGGTGCTGTTGCGGATGGGGGCGCATGTGGTGCTGGGGGCGCTCGGGCTGGCGGTCGCGGGGACGTTCGGCCATCTGCTCTTCGCGGTGCTGATGTCGGCCACCACGGTGGCCCTGCTCCGGTACGCCCAGCGGACCGCGCTGCGCGCCATCGCGCGCGATGAGGCCCGTACGGCCGTCTGACGGCGGGGGCGGCCCGTACCATGGTGGCCGGCCGGACGGGCAGTACAGCAGAGAGGAGGGACCCCATGCCGCGCTCACGCCGGCGGTTCGCCGTCACGGCGCTGCTGTTCCTCCTCGTCGCGCTCTTCGTGCCGAAGCCCTGCGCGCTCGCGGCCGCGCACGCCGAGCCCGCCGCGCGTACGGCCTTCGCCGCGGCAGCTGTCGTCGCCGAGCCGCCGGGGCCCTCGGCCTCGGTCCCCGGGAAGTGCACGCCGGACCACGCGCCCGCGCACCCCGGACCCGACGCCGCCGTCGCCCATCCGCACGCCGACCCGCTCCCCGGGCCGGGCGTCGAACCCCTCCCCTACACCGCGCCGCCGCTGCCCCATGCCGGCGGCCCGCGGGCTCCGCCGCTGCCCGTCGCAGGGTGCGCCGAGCTCCTGCCGGTTCTGCGGATCTAGCCGCGTCGACACGCCACCGGCCTGTGACCAGGCCGGGCTTCGGCATGTTCCGATCCTGATGGTCCTGATGGTCCTGGTCCTGACGGTCCTGGTCCTGACGGTCCTGGTCCTGACGGTCCTGGTCCTGACGGTCCTGACGGTCCTGATGACCCTCTTGGTCCTGGCGGCCGTCCCGGCTATCCCCCCGCGAACCCATCGAGCCCTTCGAGCCCTGGAGCCCGATCACTCATGTCCTCCCGCATCACCACCCCCTCCCGCCGCGTCGCGGCCATCGGTGCGATCTTCGCGCTGATCGTGGCGCTCGTCGCCACCGGCATCGCCGTCGGCGAGAACATCAACGACGGCGGCGGGTCCGACTCGGCCGCCGCCCCGTCCGACGCGTCGGACGGCACGGGAAAGCAGGGGGACGCCGCCGCGGCCGACCCCGAGCAGCAGAAGATGTACGACCAGATCGACCAGGCGACCGTGCGCCGCGAGGACGGCGACGCGCTCGCGCTCGGCAAGAAGGACGCGCCCGTCGTGCTCGTCGAGTACGCCGACTACCAGTGCTCGTACTGCGGCCGGTTCACCCGTGAGACGCAGCCCGAGCTGGTCAAGAAGTACGTGGACGACGGCACGCTGCGCATCGAGTTCCGCAACTTCCCGATCTTCGGCAAGGACTCGGAGCGGGCCGCCCGCGCCTCCTGGGCGGCGGGCCGGCAGGGCAAGTTCTGGGCGTTCCACGACGAGCTGTACGCGAAGCTCCGCAAGGGCGACGCCCTCGCCGAGGACAAGCTCGTGGACCTGGCGCGCAAGAGCGGAGTCGGTGACACCGACCGGTTCCGGGAGGATCTGAAGG
>NZ_JBHVHQ010000088.1:0-16176 GCF_042800135.1 Streptomyces sp. NPDC057654
GGTCCCGTCCGCCTCGCCGACCCCCTTGATGTCCGGTGGCCGCTCGTCGTCCTCGTCTTCGTCCTCTTCCCCCTCGTCTTCGTCCTCCGAATCGCCGTCGGCACAGGCCCCGGCTTCCGCCGAGTACCGGCTGACCGTCCCCAAGTCCCTGGCGGGCGGCGAGTACACCCTGGCCAAGGATCTGACCGGTTCGCTCGACGACAAGCTGGGCGGCAACAACTCGGGCCCCAACGAGCGCAACATGCGCAACGCCGGGGGCCAGTACATGTCCGCGTCCGGCAAGACGCCGACCACACTCGTCTTCTCGGGCATGTACGGGGACATCGCCGATCCGGACGTGGCCGTGGAGAGCATGCTCAAGGGGGTCGGCGAGGCGGACGGGACCAAGGTCACCACGCCCGCCCGGACCGTCACCCCGCCCGGCGCGGACGAGCCGGTGCGCTGCCAGGTGATCAGCCTCAACCGCGCGGGCGCGTCCGGGACCATGCCCGTATGCGCGTGGAGCGACCACAGCACCGTGGCCACCGTCCTGGAGACGAGCGGGGCGGCGGAGGGCGGCGCGCCGGATGTGGAGGCGCTGGCGAAGCGGGCGGCGGCGGTCCGGGACGAGGTCCGCGTCAAGGCGCCGTGAGGGCGTCCGCGCGGTCCGCGCCCCGGTGGCGCGTACGAGCAGGGGTGCGGGTGTCAGGAGCCGAGCGTGAACCAGACGGCCCGTGACTTCTTCCACTCGTCGTGCGGCAGCTCCTTGGCCTCGGTGCCGTCGCCGTACAGGTCGGCGGAGCCGGCGTCCGTGATCACCTGCACCTTGGCGTCGGGCGCGGAGAGGTCGGGGATGTCGACCACGGCCTCCCAGCCGCCGGGGTCGGAGGTCGGCAGGTCGAGCCGCTTGACGGGCTTGTGCCCGGCGACGCCGTCCCAGGCGTAGAGCGCGTACGGCTCGCTGTTGTCCTCGGCGGCCCAGGAGCCGGCCACGATCAGGTACTGGCCGGCGGCGTTGCGGCGGATGTCGCGGACGCTGAGGCCGCCGAGGTCGAGGGTGACGGGCTCGCCGAAGGTGGCATGCACGGCCTTCGCGCCCTTCTTGCCGGCCTTGGCGAGCTTGTCCATGTTGGTGACCGGTACGAGGAGGGCCTTGCCGCCCTTCTTCGGCGGCACCAGCGGGGCGCGGAAGCCGACGTAGGCGGTGCTGGAGCTGCCGGGCGCGAACTCCAGCCCCTCCACGTTGAAGCCGTCGATCTGCTTGGGGGCCTGGCCGTCGGCGGTGCCGTCGGCGAATCCGAAGCGGTCCCCGTGGTCCTGGTCCCACTTGACGAGGTCGTCGCGCAGCCCGTGGTACGAGCCGCCGAGCTTCAGCTCGGTGTCCGCGCCGGAGCCGGTGACGGTGGTGGTGAACAGCGTGGAGCGGTCCGGCTTCGGCTTGCCCTTCTTGCTGTTGCCCATGGACCCGGTCCAGTAGACCGTGTCGCCGACGCGGGTCGCGGCCTCGATGTCGATCTCCGAGTCGACGCCGAGCTTCGAGCTGAAGTCCCAGGTCTTGACCGGCCCGCCGGAGGCGTCGCGGCGGTACATCCGCAGGGTGTTGTTCTCGTCGTCCGCGACGACCATGTACCCGCCGCCGACGTCCACCGCGGCGGAGGAGTCGCTGGCTCCGGTGAGGTACCGGGTGGTGGCGGCGTTGTCGTGCACCGCGCCGGAGGCGGCGTAGTGCAGGGTCGTGGTGGCGCTCTTCCCACCCGCTCCCTCCACCTTCAGCGTGAGGTCGGCGTACCCCTCGCCGCGCGCCTTGACGGCCACCTGTCGGCTGCCGCCGCTGCCGGTGATCTGTACGTCCCCGGCCTTGGCGACCGAGTCGCGGGAACTGTCGGTGGCGCTGACCTTGAGCGGGTCACTGCCGCCGCCGCTCTGGGCGACGGTGACGGTGACGGTGGGGTCGCCCGTGGCGCCGACCGCGCCGGAGAGATAGCCGGTGGACAGCTTGATGCTCGGCTTGCCGGGCGCGGCAGCGGCGGAGGCGGGCAGCGTCAGGGCGGCGGACCCGGCGGTGAGCGCGAGGGCGATGCCGCAGCCGAGGAGCCGCCGGCTGCGGCGTGAGAGCCGCGGGGGGCGGGGGCGCGGGTCGGGGGAGTGCGGGGCGGAGGAGAGCACGGTGGGGGACTGCACGGTGGCGGACAACCTTTCACCTGAACGGACGCCGACACCGTGCCCGGCACCGGCTTGAGATCGAACCATGTGCCACGCGGATCTCAACTGGCAAGACCGTCACGGGAATTGGTCATTGCGTAACCTGCGGTCCACCGCGGGGTCACCGTGGCGAGCGCCGCCGAATACTCGGCGGTTCCGGCGCCTTGTCTATTCGCATTTCCCGGGGCTTGGCGGCAGGTGCGTACGAACGGAACTCCGGGTTACCGTACAGGCGCGGTCGTCCGCCGGGTTCGTCGACGGTGAACGGCTGCTTGCGCAGCGTGATCTGAACGGGGGAATGATGTCTTTTGACGATGAATGGGCGCAGCTCAAAGCCGATGCGCAGGCTGAGCAGGCCGTGGGGACGCGGCTTGACGGCGCCGGTGCTGGTGGCGGTGGCGGAAAGGGAAAGCTGCATGTGACGCCATCCCTGTTGCGCGGCCGTGCGGACAAGGCGGAGAACGAAGCGTCGAAGGAATTCAAGGACGCACACAAAGATGTGCTGACGAAGACGGGGGAGATACCCGGGTCCCTTAAGGGATTCTCCTGCGACGGCGCTTTCTCGGATTTCATCGACTCGTGGGAAAAGGGTGCGAAGTACGTGGCCGGGCAGATCGGCAAGGAGGGGCTGGGCGGGGCGCTGCGTTCGGCCGCGGATTCCTTCGAGACCGAGGACCACGAACGTAAGCGAAGTTTCGAGAAGAAGTACACGTACAAGCCCGGCGACGTCATCTGAGGGGGCGGCATGTCAGTGAGTTATACGGACCTGAAGTCCGTCAACCTGGAGAAGCTCGCCTCGGCCGTCGAAGCGTGGTCGCACCTGCCCAAGCGCGTGCACAGCGCCGCGAGGACCTTCGACACGCAGGTGGCGAAGGGGCTGGAGCGGTCGGACTGGGAAGGGGACACGGCACAGGCCGCGTTCACCACCATCCGGGGGCTCGGGTACCAGCTCGACAACGCGGAGAACGAGGCCGGCAGCGTCCATAAGTTCTTCGGCAACTGCCTCAAGTCGTTCCGCGCGGCGAAGAAAGGGCTGACCGACATCACGGAGGAGCTGGCGGGCCACGAGCACCTCTCGGTCAAGTCGAGCGACGGTTCTGTCTACGTGGACGCGGGCAAGGTGAAACCGGACGAGCTCGCCGAGCTCAAGAAGGCTTACCAGCCCACCATCGAGGCGTATAAGAACCGTACCCAGCAGGCTCTTGAGGACGCCGACAAGACGGACTCCACGCTGCGGTGGGCGCTGCGGGACATGAAGCACAGTTACGACATCGGGTTTCTGCCGACGGTGCCGGTCAGTTTGGCCGAGGCGCGGAGCATGCGGAAGGAGCGCGGGCAGCAGAGCGACAAGAAGATCTCGCTCAAGGAGATGTCCGACAAAGAGATCCAGTCGAAGATCGACCATGCGGCGGACGGCAAGTTCGGAAATACCACCATCAAGCCGGTCGCGGAATTCCTCAGCTACCGCGCATGGCTCAACAGCGCGGACAGCGTGCAGAAGGGCGACTGGGCCAGCGCCAAGTCGTACTTCATCGACGGCACACCGGCGTACGCGGCGGGCATGGAAGCCTCGTTGATGGAGATGTCCGGCGGCGGCGGCCGACACCGCAAACCGACCCTCATGAACAAGGCGGGCTCGTTCGGCGGCAAGGTCTTCGGCGTCCCCGCCGGCATCGTCGCCACCGGCCTGGACTTCTACTACACCCCGGCCCAACACGCCTCCGAAGGCCCCGACGCCAAGATCATGGCCCCCAAGGACCCGGGCCGAGTCCACTGGAAGTAAGGCACACCCCCATGGGACAACGAGGCGTACCCCGCCAAGGCCCGCACCCCGACCGCCGCCCCACCACGCGGGCCCTGGCCGGCAACAACCGGACCTTGGTTCTGGGCGTGCTCGGAGCGGTCGGCGGAATCGCGGGCAGCATCAACGCCATTTCCGACGGCGCCGGGGTTCTGCACATCCTGGCGCTCGCAGGAATCGGCGTACTGGGCCTGGCCCTGGCCATCGCGTACGTCATCGCCTACTCCAAACGCCCCCGCTGACAATCGCCTCCGGCGGTGGGAGGGGTGTTGCTGGGTGGGGCGGTATTCGGTGTGGGTGGGTGCGAGACGAAACCCGCACCCGGCCGGGCGCAGTGCCGCCCCACGCGGCAGCACCCAGCCCCGGCCCCACCGGCAGACAGCGAACCCGCCCCCAACTCGGTCGCCGCCCCCGCTGCGGGCCCACGGGGGGCCGAGTCGGGCGGGCGGTGGGCGGCACCGCGGACCGGGGTCACCCGAGGGGATCTTCCCTTTCGAACGCGGCGCCTACGCCGCGTTCAGCCGTCCCTTCGTGCTCTTCGGGGGCGGAACCCCCGAGCTGGACACCGTCTATCTGGAACACCCGCTGAAGACCGTATTCCTGGGGGACAGCGAGGCCAACGACGAATACGGCAAGATGTTTGAACGGCTCGCTTCCCTGGCGCTTGCCCCGGTCGATCCCGAGGCTCCGCCCGAGTCTCATGACGGCCGGGACTCGCTCAGCCTGATCCAACACGTCATGTACGAACTGTAATAGGGAGTCCGATGTCCGATCTGACCTGGCAGAAGTCCTCATTCAGCGGCGGAGGGAACGGCGAGTGCGTCGAGGTCGCCGCCGCCCCCGGCGGGGCAGTCCGTCTCAGGGAGAGCGACCGGCCCGGTGCCGTCGTCTCCGTGCCCGCGGCCGGGCTGCGGGGACTGGTCCGGCAGCTGAAGGCAGGGGAGTTCGGCAGCGGGTCGGGGTGACGGAGGGCGGCCGGAGCCGGAGGGTTCGGCAGGGGCGGGGTCGAGGGCGAAAGCTTTCGGCCCCGCCCCTTTGTCATGGGGGCAATATGACCTGGCAGGCAACCCCCGCCGGGTGACTCGTCACACACGCGAATCATTGGAACCAATATCACCGCCCAGGGCATCTTGGGGAGAAGTAAAGGGGAGCCGTACCGCGTTCAGTCCTGCCGAACTGAGACGCACAGAGGGAGTGGGACGTTCTCATGGCACGACTGACCGCCGGTCGGCGGCGCGTTGCGATGGCTGTTGCCGCGGCCGTGGTGGCGACCGCGGGTATCACCGGGACGGTGGCTGTGGTCGAGCACAGCTCCGGGGGTGACAAGGGACAGCAGCAGGTGCGGCAGGAGGACCCGGCCGCGAAGCCGACGCCGCAGAAGAAGATACCGCTCGACATCGTGCACGCCACGGAGAGCGGCGGCAAGGCCGTCAACATCACGATCGACGACGGACCCGACCCCATATGGACGCCCAAGGTCCTCGAACTGCTCAAGCAGAACGGCGTGAAGGCCACGTTCTGCATGATCGGGCCGCAGGCCAAGGAGCACCCCGAGCTCGTCAAGAAGGTCGTGGCCGCCGGGCACCGGCTCTGTGACCACACCATCGACCACAACACAGCCATGGACCACCGGTCCGTCGACTACCAGAAGCAGCAGATCCTCGACGCCCAGCAGATGATCGAGGGCGCGGCGGGCGGCGCGAAGGTGCAGTACTACCGGGCGCCCGGCGGAGCCTTCACCCCCGACAGCCGCAAGATCGCGGCAGCGCACGGCATGCGGCCCCTCGGCTGGAACATCGACACCAAGGACTTCGAGCACCCCGGCGTGCAGGGCATCATCAGCACCGTCAAACAAGAGCTGTCGAACGGGCCCACCATCCTCTTCCACGACGGCGGCGGCGAGCGCAGCGAGACCGTGGCCGCGCTCGGCGAGCTGCTGCCCTGGCTCAAGGAACAGGGCTACGGGTTCAGTTTCCCCCAGGTTTACTAAGAGCTGTTGACTAACATCTGATCATGTTGCGTCCTGAAAGCTGGTCCAGGCTCGCGGGTGGAAGTCCCGTCCGGGTAGGCACCGGAGTGCCCGGTAGCAGGTCCCGGTTCGACGTGGAGACGCGGCGGGCTGAGCGGGATGTCAAAAGCCTCTTCGGAGGAAGCAAGCACGTGGGCCGTAGCATCAAGCGAACCTTGCAGCCTCGTCAGATTAAAAGCGGAGAAGCCGAGCCCCTCATGTCAGGGCGAAGGCCACGTCCCGGGGGCCCTGTTCCGGGGTCAGCCCTCGGGGTTCTCCCGGGGTACGGAGGGCGGCACGTGTGCACAGTCTGGGCCGGAACAGGAGAGACCCGTCTGACCACGCCTTTCGTCGGGCAAGAGACCGGACGTATAAGCCGATGGTGAAGTCGTCCGGAGGGCAGCGGGAGTCCGAGGGGGCCGTAGTACCGCTGATCGGCGTGCAACACAACGCGCCGGGAGGGAAGGGCCCCCACTTTGATCACGTTCGTGGCGGAGGTAAGCGCGAGGGCATGGCCGGAGAGAGACCGGTCAACTACCCCGGCGGGGATTCCCCTGTCGTAGTGGACGGGCGTGCGTCCGTCCTGAAAGTGCGAAGACTTCAACGCGCGCTATGGACTGCGGCCAAGCAGTCGTCGGAGCGGCGTTTCCATGCCCTGTACGACCGTATCCACCGGGGTGACGTCCTGTGGGAGGCATGGGAACGGGTCCGCGCCAACAGAGGGAGCGCTGGGGTGGATCGAGTCACCCTGGAGTTCGTGGAGAACCAGTACGGGGTTGGCCGGATGCTCGGCGAACTCCAGCAGGCTCTTCAAGCAGGTACGTATCGTCCCGCGCCGGCCAGGCGTGTGGTCATCCCGAAACCACAGGGTGGCAAGCGGCCGCTGGGTATCCCCACGGTGCGTGACAGAGTGGCCCAGCAGGCGGCGAAGATCGTCCTGGAGCCGGTGTTCGAGGCGGATTTCCTGCCGTCCTCGTACGGATATCGGCCCAAGCGATCGGCGTTGCAGGCGATGGAGCGTCTACGGACGGGCTTCATCGAGGGCCGTTGCGTGGTCGTGGAGTTCGACATCCGCAACTTCTTCGGCGAGATCGACCATGGTCGGCTGCTTGCGGAAGTGGGTCGACGGGTGTCGGACCGAAGGGTGCTCAAGCTGCTGCGGCTGTGGCTCCAGGCCGGTGTGATGGTGGACGGGGAAGTCCGGCGGACGGTCGCTGGGACTCCGCAGGGCGGGGTGATCTCACCCTTGCTGGCCAACATCTACCTGCACGTCCTGGACACCGAGTTCGCTGAGCGCGGTGTCGGCGAACTGGTCCGGTACGCGGACGATGGGGTCGTCCTGTGCCGGTCGGTGAGCAATGCCAGGAAGGCCCTGGAGGTGGTCGGGGAGGTTCTCGGCGAGCTGGGGCTGGAGCTGCACCCGGACAAGACGAAGGTGGTTGACCTCAGAGAGGGCCGGGAAGGACTCGACTTCCTCGGCTGCCACTTCAGAGCCCGCTTCTCGGGCAAGATGTGGGAGAAGTACCGCAAGGTGCGCTTCTACCTGCATCGATGGCCCTCGCAAGCGGCGATGAAGCGACTCCGGGACAAGGTTCACGAACGGACCGACCGCCGTCGGACGGGAACGGATATCCGCGACGTGATCGCGGAGTTGAATCCGATCCTGCGCGGCTGGGGCAACTACTTCCGAACCGGGAACGCCGCCAGGAAGTTCATCCAGGTCGACACCTATGTGGTGTGGCGTCTTCGTGGACTCATGGTGAGGAAACGGGGCCGCAACCTACGGGCGGGCCAGACCGAGGTGTGGACGCAAGAGTGGTTCAACGGGCACGGCCTGCACCGCCTCCGTGGCACGATCCGCTATCCGAAGGCTACGTAACCCTGTCAAGAAGATCATCGGTAAGCCGCGTGCGGGAAAACCGCACGCACGGATTGAAAGGGGACGGAGGAACCGGGCCCAAGGGCACCGCGCCTCCAACTACCAATGGAGACCTTCCGTATCCGGCCCTGTGCCGCCGATGACCTGCCCGTTCTCCAGGACATCGAACGGGCCGGCGGGCTCGCCTTCCACGACATCGGCATGCCCGAGATCGCCGACGACGCGCCGCCCTCCCTCGCCGACCTCGCCCGGTATCAGCAGGACGGGCGGGCCTGGGTGGCGCTCGACGCGCTCGACGGCGAGCAGCGGCCCCGCGCCTATCTCCTCGCCGACATCGTCGACGGCGCCGCCCACATCGAGCAGGTGACGGTCCATCCGGACCTCGCCCGCCGCGGCGTCGGGCGCGCCCTGATCGAACACCTCGCCCAGTGGGCGGTCGGGCGCGGGCTGCACGCGCTGACCCTGACCACCTTCACCGAGGTCCCCTGGAACGCGCCGTACTACGAGCGGTGCGGCTTCCGGGTCCTCGCCGACGACGAGCTGACGCCCGGTCTGCGCGAGATCCGGCGCCACGAGGCCGAGCTCGGGCTCGACCGGTGGCCCCGGATCTGTATGCGCCGCGAGCTGTAGCGACCAGCTAGCGCACCGCTGCCCCCGACCTCGCCAGCCAGCGGCCCTCATGCCGCGTCACCTCGATCGACCGGCCGAAGCAGCCCGTCATCCGCTCCGCCGTCAGCACCTCCTCCACCGGGCCCCGCGCCTGCACCCGCCCCTCGCGGAGCAGCAGCGCGTGGCCGATGCTCGGGGAAAGCTCCTCCAGGTGGTGGGTGACGGTGACCGTCGCCAGTCCGGGGCGGCTCGCGGCCAGGCGGTGCATGGTGTCGATGAGGTCTTCGCGGGAGGGCAGGTCGAGCGCGTTGAACGGCTCGTCCAGGAGGAGCAGCGCGGGGTCGGCCATCAGCGCGCGGGCGATGAGGACGCGGGCGCGCTGGCCGCCGGAGCAGACGCCGTACGGGCGGTCGGCCAGCTCCTTGCAGTCCAGCTCGGCCAGCAGTTCGTGGGCGCGCTCGCGCACCGCGTCGTCGTACTTCCCCCACAGCGGCTGCACGGTCCCGGTCGCGCCCGTCAGCACCACCGTGTGCCCGGTCGCGTCCAGCGGGACCTTCTGTGCGGAGGAGACCAGGCCGATCAGGGCCCGCAGCTCGCGCATGTCCACGCGGCCGAGCCGGTGGCCGAGGACCTCCACGGAACCCGTGGTGGGGTGCATGGTGGCGCCGATGAGCTTGAGGATCGTGGTCTTCCCGGCGCCGTTCGCGCCGAGGAGCGCCCAGTGCTCCCCGGACCGTACGGTCCAGTCGATCTCGTCGAGGATGATCTGGCCCGTGGCGAAGCGCCGGACGCCGACGCCGTCCAAGGCCGCCACCACCCGGCCGGGCTGCCCTGCCTCGACGCTCTGATCACTGCTCGTACCCGGCGCACTCATCGCACTGCCTCCTCGCACGTCTCGCACTTCTGGCACTTCTGGCACTTCTGGCACCTCTGGCACCTCTGGCACCTCTGGTGCCTCTGGCACTTCTCGCGCCTATACTGCCGTGCCACCGGAGGCTAGCTGCACCCTGCACCTTTTCGCGGGCCCGTCCGATCCGTGGACCCCGGCCCCGCACCGGAAAGCCTCACCGCTTCAGCACCGCCTCCATCACCGACTTCGCGATCGGCGCCGCGCTCCCGCCCCCGCTGATGTCGGCGCGGTTCGCGGCCGCGTCCTCGACCACCACCGCCACGGCCACCGCCGGCTCGTCCCCCTCGGCCTTGGCCCAGGAGATGAACCAGGCGTACGGGGTGCCCTTGTTGTCCACGCCGTGCTGCGCGGTGCCGGTCTTGCCGCCGACGGTGACGCCGTCGATCGCGGCGTTGGTGCCGGTGCCCTTGGTGACGACGTCGACCATGAGTTTCTGGAGGGTGTCGGCGGTGCCGGGGCTCATCGCGCGGTGCAGGGTCCCCGGACTGGTGGTGGAGATGGTGTCGCCGTCGTTCGTGGTGATCTTGTCCACCAGGTACGGCTTCTTGACCTCGCCGCCGGAGGCGACCGCCGCCGAGACCATCGCCATCTGGAGCGGGGTCGCCGCGGTGTCGTACTGGCCGATGGCGGAGAGCGCGACCTGCGAGTCGTTCATCTCGCTGTCGAAATTGCTCCGCACCACGGCCGACGGGATGCGCAGCCCGCCGTCGTTGAAGCCGAAGCCGCGGGCCGTCTCCACCATGCCGTCGAGCCCGACGTCCACGCCGAGGTGGGCGAAGACGGTGTTGCAGGAGACCTCGAAGGCACGGGTCAGCGTCGCGTTCTCGCAGCCCTCCGCCTCGTTCGTCAGCTTGGTGGCGGTACCGGGCAGGGTGTACGGGCTCGGGGTGTCCGTCTTCGCGTCCGGGTCGTCCACCGTGCCGTGCTCCAGGGCCGCGGCGGCGGTGACGACCTTGAAGGTGGAGCCGGGCGGGTAGAGCTGCTTGAGCGCCCGGTTCAGCATCGGTTGGGCGTCGGCCTTGTTGAGCCGCGTCCAGTCGCGGACCGCCGCCGAGCCGGTGCCGGAGAGCCCGTTCGGGTCGTACGAGGGGGTGGAGGCCAGCGCGAGCACCTTGCCCGTGCCCGGCTCGATGGCCGCGACCGCGCCTCGCTTGCCGCCCAGTCCGTCGAACGCGGCTTGCTGCGCTGCCGAGTTGATCGTGGTGTGCACGTTGCCGCCGGGCTGTTGCCCGCGCGTGATCTCGTTCCAGAACGGCAGCGGCGCGAGGCGCGAGTCGGTGCCGGAGAGCACGTCGTCCTCGGCGTTCTCCAGAAGCGAGGTGCCGTACGTCTGCGAGGCGTAGCCGGTCACCGGCGCGTACAACGGGCCCTGCCGGTAGGTGCGTTCGTACCGGAGCTGCTGGCCGCTGTCCTTGGAGCCGGTCACCGGCTTCCCGCCGATGAGGATGTCGCCGCGCTGCTGGCTGTAACGGGCGATGGTCGGGCGGCGGTTGGCCTGGTTCTTGTCGTAGTCGTCGGCCTTGAAGACCTGGATACGGCCGGCGTTCAGGAGCAGCGCCACCAGCAGGAGCAGGCAGAAGGCCGCTGCGCGCCGGATGTAGCGGATCACCTGTCGTCCTCCTCCGGACCGTACGGGTCGTCCAGGCTGTCCAGGTCGTTCAGTTCGCGCGGGGGGCCCGAGCCCGGTGCGGCGGCCGGTGCGATCACGCCCGTCGCCGTCGTCGTCGGGTGCGGTCTGCGCGCGCTGTCGCTGATCTTCATCAGCAGCGCGATGATGATCCAGTTGGTGACGACCGACGAGCCGCCTTGCGCGAGGAACGGCATCGCCATCCCGGTCAGCGGGATCAGGTCCATCACGCCGCCCGCGATCACGAAGACCTGGAGCGCGAGGATGGAGGCCAGGCCGATGGCGAGCAGCCGGCCGAAGGGGTCGCGCAGCGCCAGCCCGGCGCGGTAGCCGCGGGCCACCAGGAACGCGTACAGCAGGAACACGACGGTCAGGCCCGTCAGCCCCAACTCCTCGCCGACGGTGGCCAGGATGAAGTCCGACTTCATCGCGAAGCCGATCAGATACGAGTGGCCCAGGCCCAGGCCCGTGCCGAGGATGCCGCCCGCGGCGAAGGCGAAGAGGGACTGGGCGAGCTGGGAGGCGCCCTTGCCCGCGTCGATGGAGGCGAAGGGGTGCAGCCAGTCCTCCACGCGGCTGTGCACATGCGGCTCCAGGGAGCCGACGGCCACCGCGCCGACCGCGCACAGCAGCAGGCCGACGGCGATCCAGCCGGTGCGGCCGGTGGCCACGTACAGCATCACGACGAAGAGGCCGAAGAAGAGCAGCGAGGTGCCGAGGTCCCGTTCCAGTACGAGCACGCCGACGCTGGCCAGCCAAATCGCGACGACGGGGCCGAGCACCCGGCCGGTGGGCAGCTGGAGGCGGCGGATCTTGCGGCCGGTGTAGGCGAGGGCGTGCCGGTTGGCCGAAAGATAGGCGGCGAAGAAGACCGCGAGCAGGATCTTGGCGAACTCGCCGGGCTGGATGGAGAACGGGCCTATCCGGATCCAGATCTTGGCGCCGTTGATGGCCGGGAAGCCGATCGGCACGACCATCAGGACGAGCGCGGCGACGACGAAGAGATAGGCGTAGCGCTGGAGCAGCCGGTGGTCGCGGAGGAAGAGGACGACCGCGATGAACAGGGCGACGCCCAGCGTGGACCAGATGAGCTGGGTGGGCGCGGCCTGGTTCTTCGGGGTCTGGAGGTCGAGCCGGTAGATGAGGACCAGGCCGATGCCGTTGAGCAGGACGGCGATGGGCAGCAGCAGCGGATCGGCGTACGGGGTGCGCAGCCGGACCACGAGATGCGCGAGGAGGGCGAGGACGCCGAGGCCCGCGCCGTAGCTCGCGGCGTCCTTGGGGACCGTGTCCTCGGCGGCCAGTCCCACGGCGATGTAGCCGTAGACCGAGACCAGCACGGCCCCGACGAGGAGGACCAGCTCGGTGCCCCGGCGTTTGGGGAGCCGGAGCAGGGGAGGGGGAGCGTCTGCCGGCGTTGCGCTCATGGGCTGCAACCTAGCAAGTTATGCGACTTATGTCCCTTATGGATGTTGTTAATCAGCCCGCATGTTCCCTCGCGGGCGGCGGGGCTGAGAGGGCGTCACCCCGTGCCACACCCCGTGCCACGCCCGTCGCCACCGCCCGGTTGAACGCCCGTACCCGCTCCGTCTCCGCCTGGCGCGGCCACACCACGCACAGCGTCGACGGCGGCAGCCCCGTGACCGGCACGAAGACGATGTCCCGCCGCCCGTAGTACGCCGCCGTCGGCGCGCAGAACACCATCGCGCCGCGCTCCGCCGCGACCGCGAGCAGCGCCTCCTGATTCGTACGGACCAGGGGGCCGCGCGGGATCGGGAGGCCGCCGGGGGTGGCCGGGGGCGCCATGAACTCCAGCCAGTACGCGGGCGCGGGGCCCGCGATCCCGAGCAGCGGGCCGCCCGCCAGCTCCTCCGCGCCGATCGACGCCCGGCGCGCGAACGGGTGGCGTACGGACACGGCCAGCGTCTGCGACTCCGGGGGGAACACCGCGCCGACGACCAGATCCGGCTCCGCCACCGGCATCAGCACGATCGCCGCGTCCACCTCGCCGCGCCGCACCGCCCCGAACGGGTCGCCCAGGGCCACCTCCACGATCTCCACCTCGCAGTCGGGGTGCAGCGCGCGGAACGCCCGTACGGCCCCGGTGACCTGCTCGTCCACATTGCCCTGGAAGCCGACGCGCATGACGCCGGTCAGGCCGCGCGCCGCGGCGCGGGCACTCTCGACGGCGCCGCGCAGCGTGTCGTACGCCGGGCGCAGCTCCGCCAGGAAGCGGGCGCCGAGCGGGGTCAGCGCGACCCGGCGGCTGGTGCGGTCCAGCAGCCGCGCCCCGATGCGGGCCTCCAGCGAGCGCAGGAGCTGGCTGACCCGGCCCTGGGACACGTACAGCCGCTCCGCCGCGCGCCCGAAGTGCAGCTCTTCGCTCAGCGCGAGAAAGCACTCCAGCTCCCGCATCTCCAGCCCGCTCACGCGCTACCGCCCCATCGGTCCCGTCAGACCCATCGGCCCCGTCAAGCCCGTCAGGCCCATCAGTCCTGTCGGTCCTGTCGGTCCCATCGATTAGCCCACCTCATCCAAGGATGAGCCCTTCACTGTTGTTCCCGCCGCCGCTCGGGAAAAGGCTTGGGACATGTCACGCACCACCGAAGAACTCCCCGCCGCCCCGGCCACGGCCACCCGCCGCGGCTGGCTCGCGGTCTACGCCGTCGCGGTCGCCACCTTCGCGGACGTCACGAGCGAGATGCTGCCCATCGGCCTGCTCACCCCCATCGGCACGTCGATGCACGTCACGGACGGAGTAGCCGGCCTGGTCGTGACCGTGCCCGGCATCGTGGCCGCCGTCTCGGCCCCCGCCGTCACCCTCGGCTGCGCCCGCGTGGAGCGGCGGCTGCTGCTGTGCGCGCTCATCGCGCTGCTGCTCGTCGCCAACGCCGTCTCCGCCCTCGCCCCGAACTTCGCGGTGCTGCTCGCCGCCCGCGTCCTGGTCGGCGTCAGCATCGGCGGCGTCTGGTCGATCGTGGCCAGCCTGGTCGTACGGCTGGTGCCGGAGCGGAACGCGGGCACCGCCACCTCGCTCGCGTTCAGCGGCATCGCCGTCGCCTCCGTGCTCGGCGTCCCGGCCGGCACCCAGCTCGGCGAGATCGCCGACTGGCGCGCCGGATTCACCGCCATGGCCGCCCTGTCCGCGCTGGTGCTGGCCGCGCTGTGGCTGACCATGCCCCGGCTCCCGGTGACCCGGCCCGCGCGCCTGGACGACGTGCCCGCGCTGCTCCGCGACACGCGCGTACGCGGCACCCTCGTCGTCACGCTCTCCCTCGTCACCGGCCACTTCGCGGCCTACACCTACATCCGGCCGGTGCTCGAAGACGTCTCCGGCATCACCCCGACCCTCATCAGCGCGCTCCTCCTCGGATACGGGCTCGCCGGCGTGGCCAGCAACTTCCTGGCCGGCGCCACGGCCACCCGCGACCCGCGCCGGACGCTGCTGGCCCTCACCGGACTGCTGGCCGCGTCGATACTGCTCGCGCCCGTGATCGGCCGTACGGTGCCGGGGGCGATCGCCCTCGTCGTGGCCTGGGGCCTGGGCTACGGCGGGGTCTCCGTCACCGCCCAGACCTGGCTGCTGGCCCTCGCCCCGCAGGCCCGCGAATCGGCGTCGTCCCTCTTCGTCGCCGTCTTCAACGCGGCCATCGCGCTGGGGGCGCTCGTCGGCGGCCGGGTGCTCGACGCCTTCTCGCTGACCGCCGTGCTGTGGTGCGGTGGCGCACTCGCGGCCCTCGCCCTCCTGGCGATGAGCCTGTCCGCCGGGGCGCGAAGGGGGCGGGACCGGGCAGTATTGCGCGCATGATGAACATTCGTACGCGTGTCAGCTCCTGGCTGACGCGTCGGTTTCTGGCAAATGTCCGCAAGGGTGGTTTTGATCTGTCCAAGGCGGGGCTCCTCCCCGAGTCCACGCTGATGCCGCTGCGCCGTACCGGCATGGACCCGGTGCCCGAGCTGGGCGCTATGCGGGAAAAGTCCCCGATCGCGAAGCTCTCCGTGCCGCTCAGCATGAATGTGTGGCTGGTCACGGGGTACGACGAGGCGCGCACCGTGCTCGGCCAGACCAATGGCTTCAGCAACGACTTCTCCAACCTCGTCGGCAACGCCGGCGTCACCGAGAACCACAACCCCGGCGGCCTCGGCTTCAGCGACCCGCCCGTCCACTCCCGGCTGCGCCGCCTGCTGACCCCCGAATTCACCATGCGGCGGCTCAGCAGGCTCACCCCGCGCATCCACGACCTCGTCGAGGAGCGGCTCGACGAGATGGAGGCGCTGGGGAAGGACGGCGACCCGGTCGACCTCGTCCAGGCGTTCGCGATGCCGATCCCCTCGCTGGTCATCTGCGAACTGCTCGGCGTCCCGTACGAGGACCGCGAGGAGTTCCAGCGGCTCGGCACCACCCGCTTCGACCTCTTCGCGGGGGCCGACGCCTCGCTCGGCGCGATATCCGAGTCGCTCTCCTACCTGCGCGACATCGTCAAGAAGCAGCGCGAGAACCCCGGCGACGGGCTGCTCGGCATGCTGGTCAAGGAGCACGGCGACGACATCGACGACGAGGAGCTCGCGGGCCTCGCCGACGGCGTGCTGACGGGCGGCCTGGAGACCACCGCCAGCATGCTCGCCCTCGGCACGCTCGTCTTCCTCCAGAACCCGGAGCACCTGGTCGCTCTCCGCGACGACGACGCGGCCGTCGATCCCTTCGTGGAGGAGCTGCTGCGGTACCTGACGGTGGTTCAGGTGGCGTTCCCGCGCTTCGCGCGCGAGGACATGGAGATCGCGGGGGAACAGATATCCGCCGGGGACGTCGTACTGTGCTCGCTGAGCGGCGCCGACCGGGACTCCTCCCTCGGCTCCCACATGGACACCTTCGACCCCAGCCGCCCCGCCGCCTCCTCGCACCTGGCCTTCGGCCACGGCATCCACCGCTGCATCGGCGCCGAGCTGGCCCGCATGGAACTCCGCGCCGCCTATCCGGCGCTGCTGCGCCGGTTCCCGGGCCTGAGGCTGGCCGTACCGGAGGAGGAACTCTCCTTCCGCAAGTACTCGGCGGTCTTCGGGATGGACTCGCTGCCGGTGCATCTGAGCTGACGGCCGGCTGCGCCAGGCGGGGCCGGGCCCCGTACGGGCGCGGCGGCGCGGGGCCTCGGAGCCGGGAGGG
>NZ_JBHVHQ010000089.1:0-16132 GCF_042800135.1 Streptomyces sp. NPDC057654
GTTCACCGCCGGCGGCCCGCCCGGCCACTACCCCTCGGCGGCGGCCCGGCCGTCCGAAGCCTCGGCCGGGGCGGCCTCCGCGGGCGCCTCCTCCGGCTCCAGTTCGCGCAGGAACCACGTCATGACGAAGCCGGCCAGCAGGACCACGCCGCCGATGAGGTACATGGTGTGGAAGCCGCTGGTGAAGGCGTCCATGACGGGTCGGGCGATGCGCTGGTCGATGTCGTGCAGGAACGAGGTGTCGTTCAGGTCGATGGCCTTGCCGTTCGCGGACTTCGCCATCTCCAGGAAGCGGTGGTTGGCGGGGTCGGCCGCGACCGCGGGGTCGGCGACGACGGGGCCCAGGCGCGGCCCGCGCAGCATGTCGGCGATCTTGCCGAGGGCCACCCCGAACATGACGGAGAACAGCACGGCGACGCCCGTCGAACCGCCGATCTGGCGGCACAGCCCGGAGGCGGCGTTGGCCACGCCCAGTTCGCTCTTGGGGGCCGCGTTCTGCATGGCGAGGGTGACGACGGTCTGGGCGAGGCCGATGCCGACGCCGAGCCAGAGGGCGAGGAGCGCGACGGTCCACAGCGGGGTGCCGGCGTCGATGACGCTGAGGACGAGCAGGGAGCCGGCCATGGACCCCAGGCCCACGATCGCCAGTTTCTTGAACTTGCCGGAGGAGGAGATCAGCTTGCCGGAGACGATCTGGGAGGCGATGGTGCCGACCATCAGCGGGATGACGACGAGCCCGGCCTGGGTCGGCGTGCGGCCCTGCACCAGCTGGAGGAAGAGCGGCAGGGTGGTCACCGCGCCGAAGATGCCGACGCCGATGGTGAAGTTGACCCCGGTGCACAGGGCGACGCCGCCGGTCTTGAAGAGCCGCAGCGGCAGCACGGCCTCCGCTCCCCGGCGCGCTTCGACCACCAGGAACAGGACGAGTCCGACGACGCCGAGGCCGATGAGGGCCAGCGCGGTGGGCGAGGACCAGCCCCAGGCCCGGCCCTGTTCGGCGACGATCAGCAGGGGCACCAGGAACAGCGCGAGGAGCAGCGCGCCCAGGACGTCGATGCGGTGTTCGGTGCGCTGGTGCGGCAGGTCGAGCGCCTTGCGGACGGTGACCAGGGCCAGCAGCCCGAGGGGCACGTTGGCCACGAAGATCCAGCGCCAGCCCTCCAGGCCGAGGGTGTGGCCCATGCCGGCGAGCGCGCCGCCGGCCAGCGGGCCGATGACGCTCGCCGCGACCCAGGCCATCTGGAGGTAGGCGAAGTAGCGGCCGCGTTCGCGGACGGGCGCGAGGTCGGCGACGATCGCGGTCGGCAGCGACATCAGCCCGCCGCCGCCCAGGCCCTGGAGGGCGCGGAAGAGGGCGAGCTGCTCCATGTTCTGGGCCATGCCGCACAGGCAGGAGCCCACGATGAAGACGCCGATGGCCGCGAGGTAGAGGGGCTTGCGGCCGTAGATGTCGGAGAGCTTGCCGTAGAAGGGCATCGACAGCGCGGCGGCGATGAGATAAGCGGTGGTCGCCCACGCCTGCACCGTCTGTCCGTGCAGTTGGTCGGCGATGGTGCGCATGGCCGTCGCGACGACGGTCTGGTCCAGCGCCGCGAGCAGCACGGCGAGCAGCAGACCGGTCATGGCCGTCATGATCTGCGCATGGGTGAACCCGGCGGCGCCCTTGTCAGCGGTGGCGCTCGGACTCGTGGGTGACACGGTTTCCTCATTCCCCGGCCGGTCGGCTCACCGGCTCCGTACAGCGGACGTTCCGGCAGGCCCTTGTCGTGTGCCGAAGGTAGTCAGAGCGTACTCATTTTGACAAGCTCTTGTCGAAATACGGGTGGCTCGAAATAGGCTGAAGCCATGACATCGTCCACACCCCGAGCGGATGCCGTGGTGGAGCTCACCTCCGAGGTCTTCGCGGTCAACGGCCGCCTGCTGCGCGCCGGAGACCAGCTCTCCGCCCACGCCGGGCTCACCTCGGCCCGCTGGCAGGTGGCCGGCCTGCTCCTGGACGGGCCCGCCACCGTCGCCCAGCTCGCCCGCGAACGGGGCCTGCGCCGCCAGGCCGTCCAGCAGACCGTCGACCGCCTCCGCGCCGAGGGCATGGTCGCCACCAGCCCCAACCCGCACGACCAGCGCAGCCCCCTGGTCGAGTTGACCGACGCCGGCCGGGGCGCGCTCGACGACCTCGCCCCCCGCGAGCAGCGGTGGCTCGACGAGCTGTCGGACGGGATTCCCGCCCGGGATCTGCGCACCGCGATCGGGGTGCTGCGGGCACTGCGCACCAAGCTCGACGAGCAGCTGGACGAGACCGGCCCGGCCCCGCGGGGCGACCGCCGACCCTCGAAGCGGCCTCCAAGCCGCCTTGAACCCCGCGGGCCACTCTGACCTGAATCGATCTCGCCGCCCGGCCGGGGCGACGGGATGACAGCAGAGGAGACGCAGTGTCCGATACCAACGGCACGCGACGCGTCGTGATCACCGGGATCGGTGTGGTCGCCCCCGGAGGCGTGGGCACCAAGGCGTACTGGGAGATGCTCACGGCGGGGCGCACCGCCACGCGCACCATCTCCTCCTTCGACGCCGCGCAGTTCCGCTCCCGGGTCGCGGCCGAGTGCGACTTCGACCCCGTCGCGGCGGGCCTGACCCAGTTGCAGATCCGCAAGTGGGACCGGACCACGCAGTTCGGCTACACCGCCGCGAAGGAGGCGCTGGCGGACAGCGGCGCGAGCGGGGAGCTGGACCCGGCCCGTACGGGCGTGATGATGGGCACCGCGTGCGGCATGACCATCAGCCTGGACCGCGAATACGCCGTGGTCAGCGACGAGGGGCGGCTCTGGCAGGTCGACGACGCGCACGGCGTCCCGTATCTCTACGACTACTTCGTGCCCTCCTCCATGGCCACCGAGATCGCCTGGCTCGCGGAGGCCGAGGGGCCGGTCGGCGTGGTCTCGACGGGCTGCACCTCCGGCATCGACGTGATCAGCCACGCCGTGGACCTGATCCGCGACGGGGAGGCGGACGTGATGGTCGCGGGGGCCGCCGACGCCGCGATCTCCCCGATCACCGTGGCCTGCTTCGACGCGATCAAGGCGACGACGCCCCGCAACGACGAGCCGGAGACCGCCTCCCGCCCCTTCGACCGCACCCGCAACGGGTTCGCGCTCGGCGAGGGCTCGGCGGTCTTCGTGCTGGAGGAGCTCTCGCACGCCCGGCGGCGCGGCGCCCATATGTACGCCGAGGTCTCCGGGTACGCCTCGCGGTGCAACGCGTACAGCATGACGGGGCTGCGCTCCGACGGTAAGGAGATGGCCGAGGCCATCCGCGCCGCGCTGGACCACGCGCGGATCGACCCGTCCGCCATCGACTACGTCAACGCCCACGGTTCGGCCACCAAGCAGAACGACCGGCACGAGACGGCGGCGTTCAAGCGGAGCCTGGGGGCGCACGCCTATACCACGCCCATCAGCTCCATCAAGTCGATGATCGGCCATTCGCTGGGGGCGATCTGCTCGCTAGAGGTCGCCGCGTGCGCGCTGGCCGTCGAGCACTCGCTGATCCCGCCCACCGCCAACCTCCACGAGCCCGACCCGGAGTGCGATCTCGACTATGTGCCGCTGGTGGCCCGGGAGTTGACGGTGAACACCGTGCTCTCCGTGGCCAGCGGGTTCGGCGGGTTCCAGAGCGCCATCGTCGTGACGAAGCCGGGGAGGGCGGCATGAGCGCCTCCCCCGCCCCCGCGCCCGCCACGGCTCCCCGTACGGCCGGCGCCGCGCTGCCCGTCGTCACCGGCATCGGCGTGATCGCCCCCAACGGCCTCGGCGCCGAGCCCTACTGGGCGGCGACGCTGCGCGGCGAGAGCGGCATCGCGCGGGTCACCCGCTTCGACCCGAGCGGCTACGCCTGCACGCTCGCGGGCGAGGTCAAGGACTTCGTGCCGCAGGACCACCTGCCCGGCCGGCTGCTGCCGCAGACGGACCACATGACCCGGCTCGCGCTGGTCGCCGCCGACGAGGCGCTGGCCGACGCGGGCGCCGACCCCAAGCGGATGCCCGAGTACGCGGCGGGCGTGGTGACGGCGGCGTCGGCGGGCGGCTTCGAGTTCGGCCAGCGGGAGCTGGAGGCGCTGTGGAGCAAGGGCGGCTCGTACGTCAGCGCGTACCAGTCGTTCGCCTGGTTCTACCCCGTCAACTCCGGACAGGTCTCCATCCGGCACGGCATGCGCGGACCGGGCGGCGCGCTCGTAGCCGAGCAGGCCGGGGGCCTGGACGCCGTGGCGAAGGCCCGCCGCCATGTGCGCACCGGTACGCCGCTGATGCTGACCGGCGGCGTGGACGGGGCGCTGTGCCCGTGGGGCTGGCTGTGCGCGAGCCGCTCCGGGCGGCTGAGTCCGCGCACCGATCCGCGCCGCGCCTATCTGCCGTTCACCGCCGACGCCACGGGCTATGTGCCCGGCGAGGGCGGCGCGCTGCTGGTGCTGGAGGATCCAGAGGCCGCGGCCGCGCGGGGCGCGCGCGAGTACGGGCGGATCGCCGGGTACGCCGCGACGTTCGACCCCCGCCCCGGCTCGGACCGCGAGCCCGGCCTGCGCCGGGCGATCCATCTGGCGCTGGCCGACGCGCGGCTGTCGCCGGACGCCGTGGACGTGGTGTTCGCCGACGCCATGGGCGTCCCTGAGCTCGACGCCGCGGAGGCCGCGGCGCTGACCGCGGTGTTCGGCCCGTACGGCGTGCCGGCGACGGCGCCGAAGACGATGACCGGCCGGCTGCTGGCGGGCGGCGCGCCGCTGGATGTGGCGACGGCGCTGCTGTCGCTGCGGGACCAGGTGATCCCGCCCACCGCGCACGTTGGCGACATCCCCGCCGCCCTCGACCTGGTGACCGGCTCGGCCCGCGAGGCGGAGCTCGGCTGCGCGCTGGTGCTCGCGCGCGGCTACGGCGGGTTCAACTCGGCGCTGGTGGTGCGCCGCCCGGCGTGAGGCACGCCCGCACCTCGCTGATCTCCCACCGCTTGGTCGCCTTTCAGGTTTTCAGCATTCCAGCATTCCAGCATTCCGGATTTCCAGCATTCCAGATTTCCATGAGAGGACTCCCCCATGCCCACCACGCTCACGGTCAGTGACCTCCTCGTTCTGCTGCGCGAGTGCGCCGGCGAGGAGGAGTCGGTCGATCTGGAGGGGGACATCCTCGATGTCCCGTTCGAGGACCTCGGCTACGACTCGCTGGCCCTGCTCAACACCGTGGGACGCATCGAACGCGACTGCTCGATCCAGCTCGGGGACGACACCGTGGAGAAGGCGCTGACGCCCCGCGACCTGATCGACATGACCAACTCGGCGCTCGGATGCGGGCGTTCGGCGGCCAAGGCCGCCGACTCCTCCAACGGCAAGGTGTGAGGGGCCCACGACATGTGCGGAATCACGGGCTGGATCGATTTCGGCAAGGATCTCACGCGGGAACGCGCCACGGCCCAGGCGATGACCGACACCATGGCCTGCCGGGGCCCGGACGCCGAGGGGGTGTGGCTCGGCCCGCACGCGGCGCTCGGCCACCGCCGGCTCGCGGTCATCGACCCGGCGGGCGGCGCCCAGCCGATGACCGCCGACACCGGGGCCGGATCCACCGCGGTGATCACGTTCAGCGGCGAGATCTACAACTTCCGGGAGCTGCGCGCCGAACTCCTCTCCCACGGGCACCGCTTCCGTACCCGGTGCGACACCGAGGTCGTGCTGCGCGCCTACATCCAGTGGGGCGCGGCGCTCGTCGACCGGCTCAATGGCATGTACGCGTTCGGCATCTGGGACGAGGGGCGCCAGGAGCTGCTGCTGGTCCGCGACCGGATGGGCGTCAAGCCGCTCTACTACCACCCGACGGCGCGCGGGGTGCTGTTCGGCTCGGAGCCCAAGGCGGTGCTGGCCAATCCGCTGATGCCGCGGCGGGTGACGGCGACCGGGCTGTGCGAGGTGCTGGACATGGTGAAGACTCCCGGCGAGGCGGTCTTCGCCGGGCTGCGGGAGGTGCGCCCCGGCGAGCTGGTGCGGGTCACCCGCTCCGGCACGGCCGCGAAGCGGTACTGGTCGCTCCAGGCCCAGGAGCACACGGACGACCTGCCGACGACCATCGCCACGGTGCGCGAGCTGCTGGAGGACATCGTCTCGCGCCAGCTGATCTCGGACGTGCCGCTGTGCGGGCTGCTCTCCGGCGGCCTGGACTCCTCGGCGGTCACCGCGCTCGCCGCGCGTTCGCGCGCGGCGTCCGGCGGCGGCCCGGTGCGCAGCTTCTCCGTCGACTTCGTCGGCGCGGACGCGGCGTTCGAGCCCGATGCCGTACGGGTCTCCCCGGACGCCCCGTTCATCCGGGACATGGTCCGGCACGTGGCGGGCGAGCACACCGAAATCCTTTTGGACAGCGACGAGTTGAGCAGCCCGGCCGTACGGGCTGCCGTGCTGGGGGCCACCGATCTGCCGCCGGTGTACTGGGGCGACATGTGGCCTTCCCTCTATCTCTTCTTCCAACAGGTGCGCGGGCACTGCACGGTGGCGCTGTCCGGGGAGTCGGCCGACGAACTCTTCGGCGGCTACCAGTGGTTCCACCGCCCGGCGGCCGTGGGCGCCGACACCTTTCCGTGGCTCACCTCGGGATCGGCCCGCTACTTCGGCGGCAAGTCGCTGCTCGATCCGCGGCTGCTGGAGAAGCTCGACCTGCCCGGATACCGGCGGGCCCGCTATCAGGAGGCGCTCGACGAGGTGCCGGAGCTGCCCGGCGAGGACCTCGGGGAGCGCCGGATGCGCGAGGTGACGTATCTGAACCTGACCCGGTTCGTACAGACCCTCCTCGACCGCAAGGACCGGATGAGCATGGCGACCGGGCTGGAGGTCCGGGTGCCGTTCTGCGACCACCGGCTGGTGGAGTACGTCTTCAACGTGCCGTGGGCCATGAAGAGTTTCGACGGCCGGGAGAAGAGCCTGCTGCGGGCCGCGGTCCGCGACCTGCTGCCGAGGTCCGTGCTCGACCGCGTCAAGACGCCCTACCCCGCCACCCAGGACCCGGGGTACGAACTGCTGCTGCGGCGCGAGCTGGCGCGGGTGCTGGCCGACCGGGACGCGCCCGTACGGGACCTGCTGGACCTGGACCGGGCGCGGGCCACGGCCGGGCGGTCCGTGGGCGCGGTCAGCCGCCCGTACGACCGCGGCAGCCTGGAGCTGGTGCTGTGGCTCAACGCGTGGCTGACCTCCTACGGCATCACCCTCGAACTGTGAGCCCGCACGAGAACCCGCGCGAGAAGGGGCCCAGCGGGCACGGGAGCGACGTCCGCCGGGCCGACGTGTGCGTCGTCGGCGCGGGGCCCGCCGGGCTGACCCTGGCGCTGCTCCTGGCTCGGTCCGGCGCGCGGGTCACCGTCCTGGAGCGGAGCCGGTCACTGGAGCGGGCCTACCGGGGCGAGATCCTCCAGCCCGGCGGGCAGCGGCTGCTGGACTCCCTCGGGGTGCTGGCCGGGGCCCGGCGGCGCGGCAGCCACGAACACGACGGCTTCCGGCTGGAGGAGCGCGGCAAGGTCCTCATCGACGGGGACTACCGGCGGCTGCCCGGCCCGTACAACTGCCTGCTGAGCCTCCCGCAGCGCCACCTCCTGGCGGAACTGCTGGAGCGCTGCCGCGCGTATCCGGGCTTCGAGTACGTCGAGGGGGCCAAGGTCACCGGGCTGCTGGAGGAGGGCGGCGCGGTGCGCGGCGTGACCTGCCGGCCTGCCGGGGACCGGCCGCCGCTCCAGGTCCGGGCGCTGTGCGTGGTCGGCGCGGACGGCCGCTTCTCCACCGTGCGCCGCCTCGCCGGCATCGCCCACGACCGCCTCGACCTCTTCGACCAGGACGTGCTGTGGTTCCGGCTCACCCAGCCGGCGCTGGAGAACGTCCGCATCTTCAGGGCCGGCGGGAGCCCGCTGCTCGCCTACACGTCCTTCCCCGACAGCGTGCAGCTCGGCTGGACGCTGCCGCACGGCGGCTATCCGGCGATGGCGAGCCAGGGTTTCGCGCACGTGAAGGACCAGCTGCGGCGGGCGGCGCCGCACTACGCGGACGCCATCGAAGCGCAGGTGCGCGGCTTCGGCGACCTGTCGCTGCTGGACGTCTTCGCCGGGAGCGTACGGCGGTGGGCGCGGGACGGGCTGCTGCTGATCGGCGACAGCGCGCACACCCACAGCCCCATCGGCGCGCAGGGCATCAACCTCGCCATCCAGGACGCGGTGGCCGCGCATCCGCTGCTGATGGAGGGCGTCCGGCGCGGGGCGGTGAGCGAGGCGCTGCTGACGCCGTTCGCCGCTCAACGCGCGCGCGACGTCAAGAACATGACGCGTATTCAGATCATGCAGAGCCGGATGATGCTCTCGCGGGGGCGCGTTTCCTCGGTCGTACGGCCGCGGGCCGCGACTCTTCTCTCGCGCACCCCGGCCTACCGGTCGCTGCTGCGCCGGATCGCGTTCGGCAATGAGTCCATCGAGGTCCGCTCCGGCCTGTTCGGCGAGGACGAGTCCGCGGCCGCTTGAAGGGCCCGTTCGATACGGGCCCGTCCGATACCAAGAACCCCACCGCTCCCCAAAGCGGTGGGGTTCTTCGTACGGCCGGGGGCCGCTCCTACACCACGGTGCTCTCGAACATGTGGAGGTAGGAGTTGACGGGCGTGACGGCGTCGAGCCGCAGGCCGGCCTGGCCGACGAGCGCCCGCAGCCCGGCCTCGGTGTGCTTCTTCCCGCCGACGTTGAGCAGCAGCATCAGGTCCATGGCCGTGGTGAAGCGGGCCTCGGGGCTGCCGTCCACCAGGTTCTCGATGACCACGACGCGGGCGCCGGGGCGGGCCGCGGCGGCGGCGTTGCGCAGGGTGCGCACAGTGCTCTCGTCGTCCCACTCCAGGATGTTCTTCAGGAGGTAGACGTCGGCGGAGACCGGGATCTCCTGGCGGCAGTCGCCGCCCACCAGCGTCGCCCGCTCGGCGAGTGCGCCGCCGGACCGCAGCCGCGGGTCGGCCCCGGCGACGACGTCCGGGAGGTCGAAGAGCGTGCCGCGCAGCGCCGGGTGGCGCTCCAGGAGGGTGGCCAGCACTCGGCCCTGGCCGCCGGCGATGTCCACGATCCGCTCGACGCCGTCGAGGCTGAGTACGTCGGCGATGGCCCGTGCCGACAGGATGCTGGACTGGGTCATCGCCTTGTCGAACACCTCGGAGGACTCGCGCGCCTCGGCGGTGTGCAGGTAGTCGAAGAACTCGGTGCCGAACAGGTCGGCGAAGACGCTCTTGCCCGTGCGGACCGCCTCGTCGAGATGCGGCCACAGCTCCCAGGTCCAGGGCTCGGTGGCCCACAGGCAGGTGTAGCGCAGGCTGCGCTGGGCGTCCTCGCGCAGCAGCCGCGAGGTGTCGCTGTGCGCGAAGCGCCCGTCGGGCAGTTCGGCGCCGATGCCGTTCGAGGCGAGGGCGCGCAGCAGCCTGGCCAGCGCCTCGGGCTGGGCGTTCACGGCCGCGGCGAGCTGCTCGGCGGTGGCGGGCTCGTCGCCGAGCGCGTCCATGACGCCGAGGCGGGCCGCCGCGCGGACGGCGGCGGCGCAGGCGGCGCTGAGGGCGAGTTCGCGCAGCTGCGTCACTGCGGGCGGGATGGCCGTGGGCGATGCGTCGGTCACGGTGGGGACCCTTCCGGTCGGTGCGGGTGTACGGGCGTGGGGACGGTGCTGCGGGACGTGCGGGCGTACTCCGGGGTCTAGCGGGCCGCCGCCGTGTGCGCGGTGACCACGGAGAAGGGCGCCGGATCCGCGGTGGCCAGCGCCATGACGGGGCGTACGGCCTGCTGGAACCCCTCGGTGCGCACGGCGCGCTGGTGGGCGTCGGCGTCGTCCCACTCCGCCACCTCCACATAGACCGCGGCGTCCTTGACGGAGTGGTAGAGCCGGTGGGAGCGGAAGCCCGGCTGCCGGGTCATGTGCTCGGTGATCCCGGCGATCCGGGCCTCGAATTCGGCGGTGTCGCCGGTGACGGTGAAGCGGTTGATGAAGGTGAACATGGGGCGTCGTCCTCTCCGTGCGTACGGGGGTGGTGTGGCCGTCAGAGCTCGTGTTCCGCTCTCACTGCGGCAGGCGGCCCGCGAGGGCCTGTTCGCGCAGGTCGCGGCGTTGGACCTTGCCGGTGGGCGAGCGCGGTATCCGCTCCACCACGTCGAGGTACCGGATGTGCGCGTAATAGGGCAGCGCCCCGTTGGTCGCCCGCACGGCGGCGTCGACCTCGGCGCCGCCCGCAGCGCCCTCGCGCGGCACGATCCAGGCGTGCGCGACGGCCCCGCTGGTCTCCTCGGGGTGGTCGAAGACGACGCAGTCGGCGATGCCGGGGCTGCGCAGCAGGACGCTCTCGATCTCCAGCGGCGACACCAGCCAGTTGTCGCACTTGAAGACGTCCTTGATGCGGTCGACGACGAACAGCCGCCCGTCCGCGTCGGCGTAGCCGATGTCCCCGGTGGAGAGCCAGCCCTCCGCGTCGACGGCGCCGGGCGTGCCCGTGGCCGGGTCGAGGTACCCCTTCATCAGCTGCGGGCCGCGGACCTGTATCTCGCCGCGGGTGTCCGGGGGCAGCACGGCGCGCGTCTCCGGTTCGACGATGCGGCACTCGGTACCGGGTACGGGCGGGCCGCAGGAGCCGGGGACGGGCTGGTCCAGGGTGTCGAAGTGCGTGGACGGGGAGGTCTCGGCGAGCCCGTACCCCTGGCCGACGGGTACGCCGAAGTGGGCGCTCAGCACCGTGCCCGTCCGGCCGGGCAGCGCCGAGCCGCCGGAGAGCACGGCCCGGAGCGTGGGCACAGCCAGCTCCGGCAGCCGCGGGTGGGCGGCCAGCCGGGCGAGCCGTACGGGCAGGCTGTAGTAGTGGGTCGCGCCGAACCGGGCGGCGGTGCGGGCCGCGTGTTCGCTGTCGTCCTCGGGGCACAGCACATGGGTGGCGCCGACGGCCACGGCGATGTTCAGATGCATCAGATGGAACGACGGCAGGTTGTTGAGCAGCACGGAGTCCGGGGTCAGCCGGTGGACGTGCGCGGTCTGGGCGGCGTTGACGGTCAGATTGCGGTGGGTGAGCATGACGGTCTTCGGCGCGCCGGTGGTGCCGCTGGTGAACTGGAGGTTCGCCACGGAACCGGCGTCGTGCTCGGCCGCGGGCTCCCCGGCCGGGGCGTCGCGGATCAGCTCGTCGAGCGTCGGCAGCCCCTCAGGACCGCCCTGATCGTCCCGGTGGGTGAGCACCACGGCCCGTAGCGCGGGCAGGCGCGGCCGTACCGCTTCGATGATCGGGTGCATCGCGGGCGGAATGATCACCGCTTGCGCGCCGGAGGACGCGAGGACGTGTTCGAGGCGCTCCTCGCGCAGGAGCGGGTTGAAGATGGCGCTGACGTTCTGGGCCCGCGCGAGGCCGAAGTAGGCGACGGCGAACGGCAGATCGAGCGCCGCGGCGATGCCCACCACGGTGTCGGGTCCGCCGAACGCGGCGCGCAGGGCGGCGGCGCAGCGGCTGACGCGCTCGTCGAGGGCGGCGTAGGTCAGCTCCCCCGACGGGCCGCTCAGCGCGAGCCGTTCGGGGGCGCGGGCCGCGGCGCGGCGCAGCAGGTCGTCGATCCGAGGGCCGCCGAGCAGCTCGCCGAGCGTCTCCAGGGGGGCGCCGACGGCGGTGCTGTCGCGGGTGGTCCCGTCCGCGGTGGTGCTGTCCCCGGTGGCGGTGCTCACCGGCCGGTCCGCAGGTCGTCCCGCTCGACCTTGCGGTGCTTCACCAGCAGCTTTCCGTCCTGGCGTACCAGCAGGTCGTCGCAGGAGCAGCTGAGGTGCACGGCCGCCTGGCCGCCGCGCGGGGTGCTCAGGATGAGCGCGTACGTCTGCGCTCGTACGGTGCCGTCGGGCTGCTCGTCGACTTGGAGCATGCCGAGCCAGTGGCGGCGCTGGACGCCTTGCTCGGCGAGCTGGTCCGCGGCCTTGCGGGCGCCGGCGGCGATCTCGGCGCGGCCGGTGGACGGCTGGGGGTGCGCGTTGGCGGTGAACACGCCGTCCTCGGTGAAGGTCCGGGCCCACTCCATGACCCGCGCCTCGTCGAGATACCGCATCTGGCGCCCGTAGAAGTGCTGGACCTCCTGGTAGAGCGCCGTTTCCGGGCCGGCGTCGGCCGGCCGCTGCGAAGGCGACATGCCCTCTCCCCTCTCCCCTGTGTCTGTCGGTGGTGTGTGTCGGTGGTGGCTCTGTGGTGGCTCTCTCGGCTGGTCCGGGCCCGCGCCCTGTGCGCATCGCCGACCTGCCCGCAGCCGCCCGCAGCCGCCCGCAGCCGCCCGCAGCCGCCCGGCGAGCGTGGCAGCAGGTCTTCGAAAGGTTTTCGAGGCGCGGTCGGGGCGGCGGGCGGCGGCGTCGGCACGAACCGCAGTCGGCCGAGCCTCGAAGAGCGCCTTGCACCCTGAGGCGCACAGAAGACGCGCGACACGATGGAGGAACGGTCATGAGCAGCACGGGTGTGCCCCGAACCGCCCTGGTCACGGGCGGAACCAGCGGTATCGGCCTCGCCGTGGTGAGGACGCTCGCCGAGCGCGGGCTACGGGTGTTCCTCTGCGCGCGGAGCGCCGACGACGTGGCGGCGGTCGTCAAGGAGCTGCGCGCCGAGGGCCTCGACGTGGACGGCCGTGACGGGGACGTGCGGTCGCCGGAGTCGGTACGCGCGGTGGTGCGCGCTGCCGTCGACCGGTACGGGCCGCTGACGGTGCTGGTCAACAACGCCGGGCGGAACGGCGGCGGCCCGACCGCGCGGATCACCGACGAGCTGTGGAACGACGTGATCGACACCAACCTCAACAGTGTCTTCCGCGTGACGCGCGAGGCGCTGACGACCGGCGGCCTGGAGGGCACGGACGGCGGACGGATCATCAGCATCGCCTCGACGGGCGGCAAGCAGGGGGTGCCGCTGGGCGCGCCGTACTCGGCGTCCAAGAGCGGCGTGATCGGCTTCACCAAGGCGCTGGCCAAGGAGCTGGCCCAGACGGGCGTCACCGTCAACGCGGTGTGCCCGGGGTATGTCGAGACGCCGATGGCGGTGCGGGTCCGGCAGGCGTACGCGGCGACGTGGGAGACCACCGAGGACGACGTGCTGGGCCGCTTCAACGACAAGATCCCGATGGGGCGTTACTCCACTCCGCGGGAGGTGGCGGGGCTGGTCGGCTATCTGGTGACCGAGGAGGCCGCGTCGATCACCGCGCAGGCCCTCAACGTCTGCGGCGGGCTGGGAAGTTACTGATCCCTCCTGAACCCACTGGACCCCATCGACGAGAAGGAAGGCTGCTCCATGACCTCGTACGGACGTCACCGCACCGTGCACGAGATCGAGATCGACGCCCCGGCCGACACCGTGTACGCGATCATCGCGGACGCCGCGGCGTGGCCGGGGCGGTTCGCGCCGACCGTCCATGTCGAGCGCGAGGCGCTCGACGCCGCCAGTGAGCGGCTGCGGATCTGGGCCACCGCCAACGGCGAGGTGAAGCACTGGACTTCGCGTCGCGACCTGGACGAGGCGGCGCGCCGGGTGCGGTTCCGGCAGGAGGTGTGCTCGCCGCCGGTCGCCGCGATGGGCGGCGAGTGGGTCGTCGAGGAGCGGCCCGGCGGCGGGGCGCGGCTGGTGCTGCACCACGACTTCGAGGCCGTCGACGACGACGCGGAGCAGGTGGCCTGGATCGGCACGGCGACCGACCGCAACAGCCGGACGGAGCTCGCCAACATCAAGGATCTGGCGGAGAGTTGGCGGAACCGTGCGGAGCTGGTGTTCTCCTTCGAGGACTCCGAGCTGATCGACGGGCCGGCCGACGTCGCGTACGACTTCCTGTACGAGGCCGCGAAGTGGCCGGAGCGACTGCCGCACGTCTCGCGGATGGAGCTGACCGAGCCGGCGCCGAACGTCCAGGCGATGACGATGGTCACACGCGCCGGGAACGGTTCGGAGCACACCACCGAGTCGGTGCGCGTCTGCTTCCCGGGCGACCGCATCGTCTACAAACAGCTCGTCACCCCGCCCCTGATGACCACGCACACCGGCACCTGGCGGCTGGAGAGGACCGCCGAGGGGCTGAAGGTGACGTCCCATCACACCATCGCGCTGAACGCGTCGGCGATCCCGGCCGTGCTGGGCGAGGAGGCGACCCCGGCGTCGGCGCGGGCGTATGTGCGCGCGGCCGTGGGCGGCAACAGCGCCGCGACGCTCGCGCACGCCAAGCGGTTCACGGAGTCGGCGCATGCGCGGTGACGGACCGGGCCCGGCGGTCACGGCCTCGGACGGGCCCGCCGCGGCGGCCCCGGACGTCGAGGTGCTGGTCGTCGGGGGCGGCCCGGCGGGGCTGACCGTCGCGCATGAACTCGCCCGGCGCGGCGTGCGGCTGCGGGTGGTGGACCGGGCCTCGGGCCCGGCGACCACGAGCCGCGCGCTGGCCACGCACCCGCGCACCATGGAGGTCTGCCACCAGATGGGGGTGGCGGACGAGCTGCTCGCGCGGGGGCAGCGGGTCGAGCACTTCACGCTGCACATGCGGGGCAAGCCGCTCATCCGCTTCGACACCAACTACGCGAAGCTGCCCACCCGATACCCGTACACGCTGATGGTCGATCAGGTGCTGACGGAGGAGGTGCTGCGGGACAGCCTGCGCCGCCTCGGCGTCGAGGTCGAGTGGGGCATGGAGCTGGTCGACTTCGCGCCGGGGCTCCAGCAGGTGACGGCCCGGCTGCGGAGCACGGGGGCGGAGGCCGCGCAGGAGATCACCGCGGGGTGGCTGGTGGGCGCGGACGGCTCGCGCAGCACCGTGCGCGAGCGGCTCGGGCTGCGGGTGCACGGCGGCGCGGCCCGTACCTGGCTCAACGCCGACGTGGTGCTCGACGCCCCGCTCCCCCGCGACTCCAACCACCTCGTGCACACCGGTCAGGGCACCCTGCTGCTCGTCCCGTTCCCCGCGCCCGGCAAGTGGCGGATCGTGGACACGGAGTACGCCGACGCAACCGTGGACGCCAACGACCCGGAGGCGGTACGGGCCCTGCTGGCACGGAAGTTGGAGAAGGCGCTCGGGCGTCCCGTGGCGGTGTCGGCCCCCACCTGGATCTCGGTGTTCCGGGTCCAGCAGCGCATGATCACGGGCATGCGGTCCGGGCGCTGCTTCGTGGCCGGGGACGCGGCGCACGTGCACAGCCCGGCGTCCGGCCAGGGCATGAACACCGGTATCCAGGACGCGTACAACCTGGCCTGGAAGCTCGCCGACGTGGTGCGGGGGCACGCGCGTGACGCGCTGCTCGACACGTATCCGGCGGAGCGGCTGCCGGTGGGCGGCCGGCTGCTGGGCTCGACCAAGAAGGCCACGGCGCTCGTGGCACTGCGCAATGCCGCCGCTCCCGTGCTGATGCCCGTGGGGCTGACCGCGCTCAAGGCGCTGCGGCCCGCGAAGCGGCGCGTCGAGCACCGGATGATGGCGGGGATGTCCGGCCTCGCCCTGCACTACGAGGACGGGCCGCTGACCCCGCGACCGGCCGCGGGCACCATGGACGGCGTCCGGCCGGGGCGGCGGGTGGGGTGCTCGGCCGACGAGGAGAAGCGCCACCCCGGCTGGCGGGCGCTGTGCCAGGAGCTCACCGATCCGCGCTGGACGCTGCTGCTGTTCGGCGACGGGCGGCGGTGCGCGGAGCGGGTGGACGGTGCGTACGGCGGCGCCGTGTCCGTACGCGTCGTCACGTCAGGGCCCGCGGGCGAGGGGCCGTACGTGCTGGCCGACCCGGACGGCGCGGTGGGCCGGGCGCTGGGGCCGGGCCCCGGCGCGTACGCGCTGATCAGACCGGACGGCTATCTCGCGGACCGGGGCCCGGTGACGGATTTCGCGGGGCTCGCGGCCGTGTTCGACGGCTTCCATCTGCTGTCCGGCGACGAGCGCGCCGGCGAGTGACTGCCGCGGGCCGGTCGCCGGCCCCGTACGGAGAAGACGAAGCGAAAGGGCCACAGATATGACTGCACAAGCGCGGAACGCCGCCACGGGCGTGAGCAGTGGTGCACCGGCGCTGGTCACCGGTGCGACGAGCGGCGTGGGGCTGGCCGTCGCCCGGCGGCTCGCCGCCGCCGGGCACGAGGTGCTGATG
>NZ_JBHVHQ010000090.1:0-16123 GCF_042800135.1 Streptomyces sp. NPDC057654
CGCCGACGGGCTTTCGTGTTCCGTTCCTCCCGCGCGCGGCTATCGGCGCGCCACCGGCTCGCCGATCCGGAATCTGCTGCCGTTGCGCGGGCCGAGTCTGACGGTGACGTCCACGCCCGAGGACGCCTCGTCCACGGCGAAGTCCTTCACCGCCTCGGCGAGCCGCGCACGCTTCTGGCCCCGGTACCGGAAATACACATTGAGGCGGTGTTCACCAGGGCTCACCGGAATTTTCGCGGTACCCCATTTCGCCGCGTATTCCCGGCCGTCGACCTCGATGACCGGACTCGTCAACAGGTGGTGAAACCACGCCGCGACGGGAGACGGCCTGATATCGACGACGACAACTGCCCTTTGTTCAGTCATATATTGATGTTAGAGCCCGTCATGAAAATGATCAACGTGGCGTTATGCCGGTGCATTTCCTGGTAGTGACGCCACCTGGACCGGCTCCCGGAGCCGCCCGCCGCCCATGGCATCCTTGCCTCAACTGATCGACAAGGAGTGCGACATGAGCGGCGGCGAAGCGGGCGGCATGGACGGCTACGTATGGGCCGATGCGGCGAACGTACCGGCCGAGGAGCTGTTCCCCGGAATTCGGCTGCGCACCCTGTGGACGGGGGAGAAGGGCGCCTCGGCGCATGTCGTGGAGATCGACCCCGGCGGCTGCTGGGAAGGGCTCGACGTCCACGAACCCGGCCCCGAAGAGGTCTTCGTCGCCTCCGGCGTCTTCAACGACGGCGTCCGCGACTACCCCGCGGGCAGCTTCATCCACGCCCCGGCCGGCTCCTCGCACATACCGCAGTCCGCCATTGGCTGCACGCTCTTCGTCTTCTACCCCGAGGGCTGAGGCCGCGGGGCCGGTGCGCGAAAGAAGCGGCCGGCCGTCAGTCCCGGAGCCGCGCCGTGCGCCGCGCCCGCCCCTGCTCCGGTACGCGTGACACGGGCGACCGCGCCCCGTACGAGAGCGCCAGCACCGTCCGCCGCAGCCCGGCGCGGCGCAGCGGGGTGACGCGGTGCACGCACGCGTCGCCGCGCAGCAGATACGCGTCGCCGGGCCGGTGGTGCGCCCGCCGGGCCACGGCGCCGTCCAGCCCGGCCGGGTCCAGCTCGCCCGGCGCGTACTCCAGCAGCCCGCCGTCGCGCGGCGAGGACGGCGCGTCCGCGCACAGCACGAACGTCAGCGGGTACGCGTCGAGATGCGCGCCGTGCGTATCGCCGAGCTGATGCAGCACATTGAGCACATAGCGCTCCAGCGGATCCGGAGCCTCGATCACCTCGACCCCGGATATCCGCCGGATGAGCGCGGTCAGCGACGCGTCCGCGTACAGCCGGGGGACCCAGGGCGCGAGCGCGCCCACCATCTGCCCGCCAACCGTCGCCATCCGGCGCGGCGACGCGTCCGCGCGCGCCACCGTGAAGTCCCGCCGCCGCGCGAGCCGTTCCAGCCGGCGCGTCTCGGCCCGCAGCGCCCCGAGCCGGGCCCCGCGCACCACGCCCGGCAGCTTCACATATCCGTCCCGCTCGAATCTCTCCCGTAACCCGTCGCCCGCCTCGCCCGTCCTGCCTGCCTCGTCTGCTGCGGCGAGCTCATCCAGGCGAGCCGGTTCGAGCACCGTCTCCACACTTCTGATCGGCACGATCGCACCTCCTCGGTCCGTACTGACCGTGGCCAACGTGCATCGCAGTGTATGCATGGCCCCAGCCGTCACGTACGGCTCTTGGGAGGAAAAGACAGGATCTGTACGGGCCTTTGGCACCCGCCGGCCCCAGCCTCCGGTCAGGCGCTGAGCGCCGCGAGACCCTCCGCCGCCACCGCCGCCCCCACCGCCTCTCCGTATCGCAGCGCCACCAGCCGCGCCAACTCCTCGCACGGACCCAGCACTTCGGCGAGCACGTCCGCGCCCGCCTCCCGCGCCCCCCGCGCGATACGGTCCGGCAGCCGGCCGGGAGCGATGACGTACGGGGCCACGGCGACGCGCCGGACCCCCTCGGCGCGCAGTTCCCGCACCGCGTCCGCGGTACGGGGCGACCGGGCGGAGGCGAACGCGGGCCGCACGGCGCACCAGCCGGTACGCCGCCACTCCCGCGCGATTTCAGCGATCACCGCGCCCGCCTCCGGGTCGCTGGAGCCCGCCGAGGCCAGGACGACCCCGGTCGAGCCCCGGTCCTCGGGGCGCACCCCGGCCTCGTGCAACCGCCGCTCCAGACCGCTCAGCAGCAGCGGCGAGGGGCCCAGCACCTCGGCCCGGCGGAGCGCGAGTCCCGGCAGCCGGGCCGCCGCCGTGTGCAGTACGGCCGGGATGTCGGTCTTCGCGTGGAACGCGCGGGTCAGCAGCAGCGGCAGGGCGACGACCTCCCGTACGCGGTCCACCTCCCGTACGCCGTCCGCTCCCCGTACGCGGTCCCCTGCCCGTACGCCGCCGTCCCCCGCGAGCCGCGACAGCGCCTGCGGCACGCTCGGCGCGCAGAAGTCCAGATACCCCGCCTCGACGCGCACGTCCGGCCGGAGCGAGCGGACGCGCGCGACGAGGGACTCGACCGTCGCCGCGTGCCGCGGGTCGCGGCTGCCGTGGGCGACGACGAGCAGCGCGGGGGCCGGGGCCGCCAGTCGGCGCACGCCCATCAGCGGGCCCCCGCCAGCAGCCCGCGGTTGCGCAGCACCCGGCGCTCCAGCGGGCTGAAGATGATCAGGTCGATGGCGATGCCGACGAACAGGATCAGGGCGATGCCGAGCAGCACGCCCGGCATGTCGGAGTCGGTACGGGCGTTCTCCAGGTACTGGCCCAGCCCCAGCCCGAGGTCCGGGGAGGAGGCGATGAGCTCGGCGGCCATCAGCGAGCGCCAGGAGAACGCCCAGCCCTGCTTGAGCCCCGAGATATAGCCGGGCAGCGCGGCCGGCAGCAGCACGTGCCACGCCCCGCGCAGCCCGGTCGCGCCGATGGTGCGGCCCGCGCGCAGATACAGCGGCGGCACCTGGTCGATGCCGGAGACCAGGCCGTTGGCTATGGAGGGCACCGCGCCCAGCAGGATCACCGCGTACATCGCGGAGTCGGTGATGCCCAGCCAGATCACGGCGGCCGGCACCCAGGCCACCGACGGCAGCGACTGGAGGCCGGAGAGGATCGGGCCGAGCGCGGCGCGCACGATCTTCACGCGGGCCACCAGCAGCCCCAGCGGCGTGCCGATGGCGAGCGCGGCGAGGAAGCCGAGCAGGCCGCGCGAGACGCTCGTCCAGACGATGTCGCCGAGCGTGCCCTGGAGCCATAGGCCGCGCAGGCTGTGCCAGACGGCCGACGGGTCGGGCAGCTTGTAGTCGTCGGTGACCTCCGCCACGACGAGCAGCTTCCACACCGCCAGCACGAGCAGCACGGCGACCACCGGCGGCAGCACCTTGTGGAGCAGGGTGTGGGAGATCGGCACCCGCTTGACCTGCACGGTGTCGAGCGCGTCCAGCCCCGCCTCGACGCTCGCCAGGTCGCCCCGGCCGTCCGGCCCGCCGGTCTCCTTCGCGGTGGTGGTCTCAGTGCCGGCCATGGCGGCGGATCTCCCCACGCAGTTCTTCGGTGATCTCGACGGACAGATCCGCCACGGCGGCGTCCTCGATGCGGCGCGGCTGCGGGATGTCCACCGCCCACTCGCGCGCGACCCGGCCGGGCCGCGAGGACAGCAGCACCACGCGCTCGGCGAGCCGCACGGCCTCGCGGACGTTGTGCGTGACGAAGACGACCGACAGCTCCGTCCCCTCCCACACCCGCGTCAGTTCGCCGTGCAGCACGTCGCGGGTGATCGCGTCCAGCGCCGCGAACGGCTCGTCCATCAGCAGCACCTTGGAGTCCTGTGCCAGCGCGCGGGCCAGCGCGACGCGCTGCCGCATGCCGCCCGACAGCTCGTGCACCCGCTTGCCGTACGCGCCGCCGAGCCGTACGAGCTCCAGCAGCCGCTCCGCCTCCGCGCGCCGCCCGGACCTCGGCACCCCGCGCATCCGCAGCGTCAGCTCGATGTTGCGGCCCGCGGTCAGCCACGGGAACAGCGCGTGCTCCTGGAACATCAGCGCGGGCCGGCCGCCGGGCACCTCGATGGCGCCGGACGTCGGCGCGTCCAGCCCCGCCACCAGGTTCAGCAGCGTCGACTTGCCGCAGCCGGAGGCGCCCAGGACGCAGACGAATTCACCCGGCCGGACATCGAGGGTGATGTCGTCCAGGACGGGCTGGGCCGCGCCGGGGCGGCCGAAGGACTTGTGGACGTGGTCGATCCGTACGGCGGCCGGTGCGGCCGCGCCGCCGTTGTCCTTCAGGGGCTTCTCGGTGGTCAGTGCCGGTGCCATCGCCGGTCACCTCCTGTCAGCTGGGTGGGCGGTGCGAAGGGGGCGGGGCGCTATTTCCTGCCGAGTCCCGCGGCGTCGACCGTGGGCCTTCCTTCGGCCTTGAGGACCTTGTTGAGGAGGCGCAGGTCGTAGATGCCGCTGAGGTCGGGCTCGGACAGCAGCCCGGCCTTGACGGCGTGCTGCGCCTCGGCGTCCAGCGTCGAGGCGAGCGGGTCGTCGGTGACGCGGATGCTCCGCCAGGCGGGGTCGAGGATCTCGGGCGGCAGGCCCTTGCCCGCGAGCGTCTGGAGCGCGGCGTTGGCGGACGCCCGCGCCTTGGCGGAGTTGGCCCTGATCCAGGCGTTGGTCTTCACCGAGCCGCGCAGCACGGCCTCGACGACGTCCGGGTGCCGGGCCAGGAACTTCTGCGACACGATCACATTGGTGATGACGAACTTGCGGTCCGGCCACAGCGTGGACTCGTCCAGCAGCACCTTGCCGCCGTCCGCGACCAGCCGCGACGCGGTCGGCTCGGGCACCCACGCGCCGTCCACGGAACCGGACTTGAAGGCGTCCGGGGTCACCTTGTTGTCCGTACGGACCACCGAGACGTCGCCCTTGCCGCTCTGCGGATCGACCTTCCAGCCGCGCTGGGCGATCCAGTTGAGGAACGCCACGTCCTGCGTGTTGCCCTTCTGCGGCGTGGCGATCTTCTTGCCCTTGACGTCGTCCAGGGACGTGATCTTCTTGGGGTTCACCACCAGCTTCACGCCGCCGGACGCGGACCCGGAGACGATCCGCAGGCCGGTGCCGTGCGTCTTGACGTAGCCGTTGATGGCCGGCGACGGGCCGATCCAGCCGATGTCGATCGAGCCCGCGTTGAGCGCCTCGATCTCGGAGGGGCCCGCGTTGAACGTGGTCGCCTTGACCTTGGTGCCGCCCAACTCCCGCTGGAGGAAACCCTCGTGGTCGCCGACCAGCGCCGTGGCGTGCGTGAGGTTCGGGAAGTAGCCGATCTTCACGGAGTCCAGGCCGTCGATCTTCTTCCCCGTCGCGGCGACCTTGCCGGCGCCGTCCTGCCGCTCGGAGCCGTACCCGCAGGCCCCGAGGCCGCCGATCAGCAGGGGGACGGCGGCGGCCGCCGACAGGAAGCGGCGGCGGGACGGGGGTGCGGCAGACATGGGAGGGGTTCCTCTCACAGGGCCGGGTACAGCGCGCCCTAGGGCACGCCCGGCGGTGGCGGTTCAGCGGGGCTTCGGGACCGGGTGCTGCGCGGGACAGGGGCCGTCGTCAGCACGCACATCGCCCGACCCCGCCCTGCCCGCTGCCGAGCGAGCCGCTGCCGACGCGGCCGCCCTCCTTGTCGAAGGTCGAGAAGAAGTCCCGGACCGCCATCAGAAGTCCCAGTCCGCGTCGGCGCCCGCGTCCGCCTGGCCGCCCGGCCGGGAGGAGGCGAACGCGGCGCCCGCCATCCCGGCCGTCAGCGTCGTGCCGTCGGCGGGGTCGATGAGCAGGAACGAGCCGGTGCGCCGGGAGTCGGCGTACGCGTCGAGGGCCAGCGGCTCCGCCGTGCGCAGCACGACGCGGCCGATGTCGTTGGCGGCCAGCTGTCCGGGCGCCGGGTGCTGGGAGAGGTCGTCGAGCGTCAGCCGCGACGGGATGTCCTTGACGATCGCCTTGACCGTACGGGTGGTGTGCTTGAGCAGTACCCGGTCGCCCGTCCGCAGCGGCCGGTCGGCGACGTGGCAGACCGTCGCCTCGATGTCCCGCGTCGGGGCGGGGGCGTCGGCGCTCGGCGCGATGAGGTCGCCGCGGGAGATGTCGAGGTCGTCGGCGAGGCGCAGGGTCACGGACTGCGGCGCCCAGGCCGCCTCCACGCCCCGGCCGAGCGCGTCGATGCCGGTGATGGTGCTCGTACGGCCCGACGGCAGGACGCTCACGGCGTCCCCGACGCGGAGCACGCCGGACGCTATCTGCCCGGCGTAGCCGCGGTAGTCGGGGTGCTCGGGGGTCTGCGGGCGGATCACGACCTGCACGGGGAAGCGCGCGGGGTCGCGGGACGGGTCGGCGACCACGGCCACCGTCTCCAGGTGCTCCAGCACGGTCGGGCCGCCGTACCAGTCCATGTTCGCCGAGGGGGTGACGACGTTGTCCCCGGCCAGCGCGGAGATCGGGATCGCGGTGATCTCCGGGACGCCGAGCGAGGCCGCGTACCCGGTGAACTCCTCGGCGATCGCCGCGAACACGGGCTCCGCGTACGCCACGAGGTCCATCTTGTTGACCGCGAGGACCACGTGCGGCACCCGCAGCAGCGCGGCCACCGCGGCGTGCCGACGGGTCTGCTCGACGACGCCGTTGCGGGCGTCGACCAGCACCACGGCCAGCTCGGCGGTGGACGCGCCGGTGACCATGTTGCGGGTGTACTGCACATGGCCCGGGGTGTCGGCGAGGATGAACCGCCGCCGGGGCGTGGCGAAGTAGCGGTACGCGACGTCGATGGTGATGCCCTGCTCGCGCTCGGCGCGCAGCCCGTCCGTGAGCAGCGCCAGGTCCGGCGCCTGCTGCCCGCGGCTGCGGGAGGCGTGCTCGACGGCCTCCAGCTGATCGCTCAGCACCGACTTGGAGTCGTGCAGCAGCCGCCCCACCAGCGTGGACTTGCCGTCGTCGACGGAACCGGCCGTCGCGAACCGCAGCAGCGACGCGGCGCCCGCGTCGAGAGCACCGGGAGAGGTGCCGAAGGTCGTGGTCATGGCTAGAAATACCCCTCGCGCTTGCGGTCCTCCATGGCGGCCTCGGACAGCTTGTCGTCGGCGCGGGTGGCGCCCCGCTCGGTGAGCCGGGAGGCGGCGATCTCCGCGATGACCGCCTCGATGGTGCCGGCGTCCGAGTCGACGGCGCCGGTGCACGACATGTCGCCCACCGTGCGGTAGCGGACCGTGCGCCGCTCGACGCGCTCGCCGTCCTTGGGACCGCCCCACCCGCCGGGCGCCAGCCACATGCCGGAGCGGGCGAAGACCTCACGCTCGTGCGCGTAGTAGATGGCGGGCAGCGCGATCTTCTCGCGGCCGATGTACTGCCACACGTCCAGCTCCGTCCAGTTGGACAGCGGGAAGACGCGCACATGTTCGCCGGGGGAGTGCCGGCCGTTGTAGAGCTGCCACAGCTCCGGGCGCTGGCGGCGCGGGTCCCAGCCGCCGAACTCGTCGCGCAGCGAGAAGACGCGCTCCTTGGCGCGGGCCTTCTCCTCGTCGCGGCGGCCGCCGCCGAAGACCGCGTCGAAGCGGCCCGTCTCGATGGCGTCGAGCAGCGGCACCGTCTGGAGGGGGTTGCGGGTGCCGTCGGGGCGCTCGCGCAGCCGCCCGTCGTCGATGAACTCCTGGACGGAGGCGACGTGCAGCCGCAGCCCGTGCTCCGCGACGGTCCGGTCGCGGTAGTCGAGGACCTCGGGGAAGTTGTGCCCGGTGTCCACGTGCAGCAGCGCGAACGGCACCGGCGCGGGCGCGAACGCCTTCAGCGCCAGGTGCAGCATCAGGATCGAGTCCTTGCCGCCGGAGAACAGGATCACCGGCCGCTCGAACTCGCCCGCCACCTCGCGGAAGATGTGCACCGCCTCGGACTCCAGCGCGTCCAAGTGCGACAGGGCATAGGGATTCCCGGTGTCCTCACCCACGGCTGCCACCGTCGTCATGCCAGTCCCCTCTCGCTGAGCAGCGCCAGCAGCGCCGCCGCGGACTCGTCGACGCCCTGCTCGTGCGCCGCGATGCGCAGGTCCGGATCGGCTGGAGTCTCATACGGGTCGTCTACCCCGGTGAGCCCCGTCAGCTCACCGGCCGCCTGCTTGGCGTAGAGCCCCTTGACGTCCCGTACGGAGCACACCTCGACCGGCGTGGCGACGTGCACCTCCAGATACGGGGCGCCGGCCTTCCGGTGCCGCTCGCGCACCGCCGCGCGGGAGTCCGCGTACGGCGCGATGACCGGGACCAGCACCTTCACGCCGTTCGCGGCGAGCAGCTCGGCGACGAAGCCGATCCGCCGCACATTGGTGTCCCGGTCCGCGCGGGAGAAGCCCAGCCCGGCGGAGAGGAACTCCCGGATCTCGTCGCCGTCGAGCACCTCCACCCGGTGCCCGTCCGCGCGCAGCCGCTCCGCCAGCGCGTACGCGATCGTGGTCTTTCCGGCGCTCGGCAGCCCGGTCAGCCAGATCGTGGCCCCCTGGTCGGGCAGGCTCATCGCACTCTCCTGAAGTCTCGTCATGTCAGCCGTGCAGCCCGCACTCGGTCTTGCCGCTGCCCGCCCAGCGTCCGGCGCGCGCGTCCTCGCCCGCCAGTACGCGTCGCGTGCAGGGCGCGCACCCCACCGAGGCGTAGCCGTCGGTCAGCAGGGGGTTGCTGAGGACCCCGTGCTCGGCTATGTACGTGTCCACATCATCCTGGGTCCAGCGGGCTATGGGCGAGACCTTCACCTTTCGCCGCTTGGCGTCCCAGCCGACGACCGGGGTGCCGGCCCGCGTCGGGGACTCGTCGCGGCGCAGCCCGGTCGCCCACGCGTCGTACCCGGCGAGCCCCTCCTCCAGCGGCCGGACCTTGCGCAGCGCGCAGCACAGGTCCGGGTCGCGGTCGTGCAGCCGGGGCCCGTACCGGGCGTCCTGCTCGGCCACCGACTGACGCGGCGTCAGCGTGATGACGTTGACGTCCATGACGGCGGCGACCGCGTCGCGGGTGCCGATGGTCTCCGGGAAGTGGTAACCGGTGTCCAGGAAGACGACGTCGACGCCCGGCAGGACGCGCGAGGCGAGATGGGCGACGACGGCGTCCTCCATGGAGGAGGTGACGCAGAAGCGGGGGCCGAAGGCGTCGGCGGCCCAGCGCAGGATGTCGAGCGCCGGGGCGTCCTCCAGCTCCCGGCCCGCCTCCTCGGCGAGGCGCGGCAGGCGGTCCGCGGTGACCGTCATGAGCGGCCTCCTTCGGGGGTGCCGGTGGATTCGGCGGGGGCGCCAGTAGCCAGACCGCGCGTCAGGAGCCCGCGGTACTTCAGCTGGAAGGCGCGGTTGCAGGCGTGGCACTCCCAGCCGCCGTGGCCCTCCTCGGAGGGGCGCAGGTCCTCGTCACCGCAGTACGGGCAGTGGAACGGTGCGGCGCGCTCGCTCATGAGAGATCGGCCTCCGAGGCGCGCGCCGCCCAGGACGCGAACCGCTCGCCCTCCGCGCGCTGCTCGTCGAAGCGGGTCAGCACCCGCTCGACGTAGTCGGGCAGCTCGTCCGAGGTGACCTTGAGGCCGCGGACCTTGCGGCCGAACCCGGCCTCCAGACCCAGCGCGCCGCCGAGGTGCACCTGGTAACCCTCGACCTGCTCGCCGTTCTCGTCCATCACCAGCTGGCCCTTGAGACCGATGTCCGCGGTCTGGATGCGGGCGCAGGCGTTCGGGCAGCCGTTGATGTTGATGGAGACGGGCTCCTGGAAATCCGGCATCCGGTGCTCCAGTTCGTCGATGAGCCGGGCCCCGCGCGCCTTCGTCTCGACGATGGCCAGCTTGCAGAACTCGATGCCCGTGCAGGCCAGCGTGGCGCGCCGGAACGGCGACGGCGCGACCTGGAAGTCCAGCGCCTCCAGACCCGCGACGAGCGACTCGACCCGGTCCTCGGCCACGTCCAGGATGATCATCTTCTGCTCGACGGTGGTGCGCAGCCGGTCCGAGCCGTGCTGCTCCGCCAGTTCGGCGATCTTCGTCAGGGTGGTCCCGTCCACCCGGCCGACGCGCGGCGCGAACCCGACGTAGAAGCGGCCGTCCCGCTGTTTGTGCACGCCGACGTGGTCGCGCCAGCGCGAGGACGGCTCGTCGGGGGCGGGCCCGTCCACCAGCTCGCGGCCGAGGTACTCGTCCTCCAGGACCTGCCGGAACCGGGCCGGGCCCCAGTCGGCCATCAGGAACTTCAGCCGCGCCCGGTTGCGCAGCCGCCGGTAGCCGTAGTCGCGGAAGATCCCGACGACCCCGGCCCAGACGTCCGCGACCTCGTCCAGCGGCACCCACGCGCCGAGCCGCTCCGCGAGCCGCGGATTGGTGGACAGGCCGCCGCCCACCCACAGGTCGAAGCCCGGCCCGTGGACCGGGTGCACGACCCCGACGAACGCGACGTCGTTGATCTCGTGCACCACGTCCTGTACGGGCGAGCCGGAGACCGCGGTCTTGAACTTGCGCGGCAGGTTGGAGAACTCCGGGCTGCCGATGTACCGGTCGTGGATCTCCTGCACCGCGGGCGTGCCGTCGATGATCTCGTCCGCGGCGACCCCGGCCACCGGCGAACCGATGATCACGCGCGGGCAGTCGCCGCACGCCTCGGTCGTGGACAGCCCGACGGCCTCCAGCTTCTCCCAGATCGCGGGCACGTCCTCGATCCGGATCCAGTGCAGCTGGATGTTCTGCCGGTCGGTGATGTCGGCGGTGCCGCGGGCGTACTCCTGCGAGACCTCGCCGATGACGCGCAACTGGCGGGCCGTCAGCCGGCCGCCGTCGACGCGCACCCGCAGCATGAAGTGCTTGTCGTCCAGCTCCTCCGGCGCGAGGATCGCGGTCTTGCCGCCGTCGATGCCGGGCTTGCGCTGGGTGTACAGGCCCCACCAGCGCATCCGCCCGCGCAGATCGCTGGGGTCGATCGAGTCGAAACCGGCCTTCGAGTAGATCGTCTCAATACGTGTCCGCACATTGAGACCGTCGTCGTCTTTCTTGAACTGCTCGTTGCCGTTGAGGGGCGTGTGGTGGCCGACGCCCCACTGGCCCTCGCCGCGGTGGCGGCCGGCCTTGCGGCGGGGCGGGGCGGCTACGGGGCGTTCCGGCGTGGTGGCAGCCATGGCGGTGTCCTTCGGGGCGGCTCAAAAGGGCGGATCGTGCCCGCGGGCACCCCGGCGGACCCCGGGCGCGCGGGCGTACCCGGCAGGGCACGGGGAGGCGCGGCGAACGGAGGGCGGTTGTCAGGGGTGCGGCTCGTCCACGACGGCGGGGACGGCCGGGACGGCGGGGAAAGTCGGCGGTGCTGGGACTCTCAGCCCGCCGGACAGATGGCGCTGGACATGCGGCCGAAGTCGACGTGGAGTCGACTCACCAAGGCAATTCCGGCGCGAGACATGACGGAAGCGTGGCACGCGCCTCAGCCACCAGTCCACCAATGTCCGCATGGCGGACTTTTATGTCCCGAAATGCGAGACGGTGTGTTGTCTGAGGGGGATGTGCCGCTGGCGGCCGGGTGTGTCCGCCGTGTGTCCGCTGCGGGTTCGTTGTGGCTGGTCGCGCAGTTCCCCGCGCCCCTTACGGGGCGCGGTTGGCTGCTTCGTTACGCGCCCGGCCACGGGCCCGGGGTCGGGAGGGCTGGTTCCTCGTCCGTCTCGGTCCGGAAGACGCGGAAGCCGCGGCGTTCGTAGTTGGACAGGGCGTGCGGGCCGTCCTTGCTGCATGTGTGGACCCACACGCGCTTCGTCGTCGCCCGCTCCGGGAGGCGGTCGGCCAGGTCCCAGGCGCGCGCCGTGCCGTACGACAGCAGCTGCCCGCCGATGCGGCGTCCGCGGAAGGCCGGGAGCAGCCCGAAATAGCTGATCTCGACCGCCGATTCGGCGTCGCCGCCGTCCAGCTCGATGAACCCGGCCGGGGTCCCCCGGTCGTACGCCACCCACGTCTCCACGCCCGGCTGGTCCAGGAACTCCCGCCACCTCGCGTACGGCCAGCCGAGCCGGTCGGTCCACGTCACGTCCTGGCCCACGGCCGTGTAGAGGAAGCGGCTGAACTCGGGGGAGGGGACCTCCGCCCGTACGATCCGGAGATCCGGCGCCCCGCCGGCCGGCGTCAGGTCGGCCGGAGAGGTCTGTTCCAGGTACCAGGTGGTCACCGTGATGCGATCGCTCATGCGCGTCACCCAACCACGCGCCCCCGGCACGTACGGGCGCGGGGCCCGCGGGCTGCTGACAGGCCGGCCGGGGCCGGGCCAGGCGTAACGGCCCGCCGCGCGCGAGGGCGCGGTCCCGCGGTCCGCCGGGTCCAGGTAATCCGCCGCGTCAAGGTAACGCGTCCCGGCCGCGCCGCGCGCCCAGGACGAGCGGGGCCGTCGAGCCCGGCAGCAGATCCGCGGCGTCCGGCGGGCAGCGCAACTGCACGTCGACGCCCTCCGCGAAGCGGTACGGGCGGTGCGTCAGCACCCCCGCCAGGGTGCGCCGGATACGGGACATCTCCGCCCGTACCGTCACCGTGCGCGTCGCGTCGCCGAACAGGTCCACCGCCAGCTCCGCCGCCGTGCGCCCGGCCCGGTGCCGGGCCAGCGCGTACAGCAGCTCCGCGTGGCGCGGGGTCAGATCCTGCGCCCAGTGGCCCGCCTCGCCCGAGACCGTGATGGTCCAGGGCCGGGGCCGCCGCAGGTCCACCACGACCCGGTTCGCCGTCCGGGCCCGTTCGTCCGCCTGCTCCTCACCGTCCTCCAGCCGCACCAGCCAGCCGTCCGGCAGCGGCTGCACCGAGCACATCCCGAGCGACGGCAGCCAGACCCGGCCCGCCTGTACGGACTTGGGCAGCGCGATCCGGCCCGCCGAGGCCATCCCGACCACCGCCGCCGTCCAGCCGTCGCGGTCCACGACCAGCGCCCGGCCGCCCAGCCGGCACAGCAGGGGCGCGGCCATCGACCGCAGCCGGTCCACGGTCTCCCAGTGCCGGGCGCGCAGCTCCCCCTCGGCGACCTTGGCCACCGCGGTGACCAGCGCCAGCGTCGCCGGATAGAACGTCTCGGCCGGGCCGCTGACGTCCACCACGCCCAGCAGCCGGCCGTCCCGCGGATCGTGCAGCGGCGACGCCGCGCACGTCCACGCGTGGTGCGAGCGCACGAAGTGCTCGGCGGAGTGCACCTGCACCGGCCGCCGCTCCACCAGGGCGGTGCCGATCGCGTTCGTGCCGACCGAGTCCTCCGACCAGGCGGCGCCGAGGCCGAACGCGATCCGGTCGGCGCTCCGGCGCACCGCCCGGTCGCCGTACCGCCACAGCACCCTGCCCTCCGGGTCGGTGACGACCAGCAGATGGCGCTCGGTGTCGGCGACGGACATCAGCCCGCTCCGCAACTGCGGCAGCAGCTGGCCCAGCGGGGACGTGTGCCGGCGGCGTTCGATCTCCTCCGCCGACAGCGGCAGGGACGGCCGCCCGGTGTCCGGGTCGAGGCCGCTGCGGCGCACCCGGTGCCAGGAGTCGCCGATCACGGGGCGCGGCGCGGCGGACGGCTCGCCGCCGCCCAGGACGGCATCCCGGACGGCCGGCAGGCAACCTTGGGGGATTGGTCTGCGGTTCACGCTGCCATGGTGCCGCTGTGGCGGCCCGCGCACGCCGCCATCGGGAAGATCCGATATCCAATGGTTGCAACGCATTGCAACTGTTGCGAGCCGCCGGTCCCGTGGCCAAGAGTGGCGATGAGCGGTCGGAGGGTGGTGCCGAGTCGGCGCGGCACCACCCTCCACTGTCCCCCCTGCCGTGCAGGTCACCCCCGAGGTGGCGGATACGGTAAGGAGGTGCAGCCAGCGAACGAACCACCGGAGCGGCCGGTCGGGCTCCTCCACAGGGCTCGGGCCCTCTACCGCAACGTGTCGAAACGCAAGTTGGCGTGGCTGCTCCTCAAGGACACCGTCAACTCGTGTATGGAGTACCGGGTCACCGGGCTCGCCGCCGAAGCGGCCTTCTTCACCCTGCTCTCCCTGCCGCCCCTGCTGCTGGGCATCCTCGGCCTGCTCGGCTACCTCGACGTGTGGACCGACTCGCACATCATCGCCAGCGTGCAGGAGAACATCCTCAAGGCGTCCGCCACGGTGCTGTCCGAGAAGGGCGTCAACGAGATCGCCCGGCCGCTGCTCGACGACGTCGTCAAGGGCGGCGCGCCCGACGTCGCCTCCATCGGCTTCGCCATCGCCCTGTGGTCCGGGTCCCGCGCCGTGAACGTCTTCGTCGACACGATCACCATCATGTACGGGCTGGAGGGCCGGCGCGGCATCGTCAAGACGCGGCTGCTCGCCTTCCTGCTCTATATCGTCGCCCTGCTGATAGGGGCGGTGGTGCTGCCGCTGATGGTGGTGGGCCCGGACACGATGGTCTCCCTCGTGCCCTGGAGCACGGACCTCGTGCGCGTCCTGTACTGGCCGGTGGTCATCCTCCTGTCCATCGTCTTCCTGACCACGCTGTACCACGTGTCCGTCCCCGTCCGTTCGCCGTGGCAGGAGGACATCCCGGGCGCCCTGGTGGCCCTGGCGATCTGGGTGCTGGGCAGCTTCCTGCTCCGCATCTACCTCACGCACACTGTCGAGGGCCCCACCATCTACGGGTCGCTCGCCGCGCCCGTCGCCGTGCTGCTGTGGATCGGCGTCTCCGCGTTCGCGGTCCTCGTGGGCGCCGCCGTCAACGCCGCCATAGACCGCGTCTGGCCGTCCGTCGCCACGACCGCCGCCCGCGCCGAGGTCGAACGGAGCAGGGACGCCGCCGTCCTGGCCGCCGCCGCGGCGCACGCCGTGGAACGGGCCGCGCGCGGGCTGGTCGACGACACCGAGGCCCACGGGGACGACGAGGAAGAGGAGGGCCCGGCAGGGGAGGACGTGGAGCCGCCGTCCGAATTCCCGGAGCGGTGGGCCTCGTTCCTGCCTCCGGAGGACATAAAGTCCCGGCTCCACCACTCCAAGCAGGACAAGGAATGATCTCCGTACCGCAAAGCCCCGTAAAGCGCCGTAAAGCCTGGTAGAGCTCTGTAAAGCCTTCCTGTAATACGCCATTCCGCAGTTGTCCGTCATGCGGGCAGGGCTACGTTGATCAAATGAGTTCTGCAACCACATCAGCGCGTTCTGTAGGGGTAACAGCAGACGACCAGAGCCATGGCCGATTGCAGGCCGACGGCGCGCTGCTGTTCCTCAGCGCGGCGTCCGGAGCCGTGGACGCGTTCGCCTTCATCTGCCTCGGCAAGGTCTTCGCCGGAGTCATGACGGGAAACCTCATCCTCATCGGCGCGTCCCTGGGCTCCGGAGGCGACAGGGTCGCCTTCCGCGCCGGGACGACCCTCCTCGGTTACGTGGCCGGGGCGGCCTACGGCGCGTGGCTGACCGAGCACACGCGAGGCCGCTGGCGGACCGTCCTGACCGTGGAGACCGCCCTGCTCGTGGCCGTCGCCGTGGTGTGGGCGGCGGGCCTCGGCGGCAGCGGCTGGCTGCATTTCGCGATGCTCGCGGCCGTGTCCCTGGCCATGGGGATTCAGGGGAGCGTCTGCCTCTCCCCGACCAACTACATCACCGGCACGCTCACCACCCTCGCCGGCCACGTGGGCAACCACGTGCTGCGCCCCGCCGACCGGTGGGTGGGCGGCCGGCTCCTCGCCATCGTGGCGGGCGCGGCCATAACGGCGCTCGTCGAGCGTCTGTGGTCGCCCGGTACGGGCCTGGTGGCCGTGCCGCTGATGGTGTTCGCGCTGGTCGTGGAGGCGGCGGCGCGGCGCCGGGCGCAGGCGGAGTAGCGGCCTCCGCGCTTTCCCTCCCTCCGCTTCCGCAATGGACCTGGTCGGCCTTTCGGCCGATGGGGGACGGCTGTACGGCCGATCCGCCGCCCCCGCTCCACGGCGCACGATCGAGCAGCGGACGTGCCCGGCGCCCCAACTCCGGGCACGGCCGCTCTCTTTCCGTACCGAACCGTGCGGAGCCGTGCGGCGCGCGGGCAGTGCCCGCCGGCGCCGCCCAGAGCCCCCGCAGGAGCGATAAGCCCAGCGTCAGAGGAACCATTCCCCCGCCCCCCCCACGCAGGCGCCCCGGGCACCGGGGAACCGCACCCCCC
>NZ_JBHVHQ010000091.1:0-16033 GCF_042800135.1 Streptomyces sp. NPDC057654
GGTGAGGGGTGTAGCCCACCTTTCTAGCGCAAGACCCGGAGCGGTTACGAGTCGCTTTCGTCACGTGGACGACGCCGCGCGGGGCCGGGTAATTCCCCAACGGCCGAGGTCAGGGCCGGGGCGACCGGCTCCGAAGGCGGGCAGAACGAGCCATTCGCGGCGAGCATCCCGCATTTTGAGACAAGTCGGCCGGGGTGCGACCCCCCAGCCCGCGTACCGCGCAGTGGAACGTACGTCCGTACCGCCCGGCCTCCGCACGGGAATAGCCCGTTATCCGATTTTGACATCGCAGGCCCCCCGATCGGCCCCGTCCAGATGGCAAGATGCCCAAATCACACGAGGTCGCGAGGCCCGATGGTGTGTGCTCCGACCAGTTCGGCTACTCCCTCACTCGCAGGAGGAACCAGCAATGACCGCAAGCACCACCCCGCGCCCGACCGCCGCCAGGAGCCGTTTGGCCGCTGTCGGCGCGGTCGCGGTCGCCGGCGCCCTGCTGCTCACGGGCTGTGGCGACCAGACGAAGAAGTCCGGCGGCGGCCAGGCGTCGTCGTCCAAGGCCCCGCTGCACGACAAGCTGCCGAAGCAGATCCAGGACGCCGGCGTCGTCAAGGTCGGTTCCGACATCGCGTACCCGCCGGTCGAGTTCAAGAAGGAAGGCCAGACGGTCGGCCTCGACCCGGACATCGCGGCGGCCGTCGGCAAGCAGCTCGGCGTCGAGTTCAAGTTCAGCAACGCCACCTTCGACACCCTGCTGGCCGGGCTGCGGTCCAAGCGCTACGACGTCGCCATGTCGGCGATGACGGACAACAAGGACCGGCAGACCGGCGTCGACCCGGACACCAACAAGAAGGTCGGCGAGGGCGTCGACTTCGTCGACTACTTCTCGGCCGGCGTCTCGATCTACACCCCCAAGGGCAAGACCCAGGGCATCAAGGGCTGGGACGACCTGTGCGGCAAGAAGATCGTGGTGCAGCGCGGCACGGTCTCGCACGACAAGGCCAAGGAGCAGTCGAAGAAGTGCGGTTCGAACCCGATCAAGATCGAGGCGTTCGACGATGACGTGCAGGCCCAGACCCGGCTGCGCGGCGGCGGCGCGGACGCGGGCTCCAGCGACTTCCCGGTGGCCGCGTACGCCGTGAAGACCTCGGGCGGCGGCAAGGACTTCGAGATGGTCGGCGACCAGATCCAGGCGGCCCCGTACGGCATGGCGCTCAGCAAGGACCAGACGCAGCTGCGGGACGCGATCAAGGCCGCGGTCGACGCGATCATCAAGAACGGCGAGTACCAGAAGATCCTGGACAAGTGGGGCGTCTCGGCCGGTGCCCTCAAGGAGGCCAAGGTCAACGGCGGCGCCGGATCCTGACGGAACGGCGGCACCGGATCCTGACGGGCGGCCATTGAGCCTGCCGCCGGCCACAAGGTCCTGACGGCCGAAAGGTCCTGCTGAAAGGCAACACCCGTGACTGACAATCTCAACAAGGCGGAGGAGCCGGGCGACGCGCCTCCTCCCACCCCCGCCGCCGTGCCGGAGGTCATCAAGGCCGTACCCGTACGGCACTACGGGCGCTGGGTCTCGGCCGTCATCGCGGTCGCCCTCCTCGTCCTGCTGGTCAACGCCTTCGCCCAGGGGAAGCTGAACTGGGGCGCCGTCCCGGACTACTTCTTCGACGCCGACATCCTCAAGGGCGTCCGCAACACCATCTGGATCACGATCTGCGCGATGGTCGTCGGCGTGGTCCTCGGCATCGTCCTGGCCGTCATGCGGCTGTCGAAGAACCCGGTGACATCGTCGATAGCCTGGGGCTACATCTGGTTCTTCCGCGGTACGCCCGTCTATGTGCAGCTGCTGGTCTGGTTCAACCTGGGCCTGGTCTTCGAGTACATCAACCTCGGGCCGATCTACAAGGACTACTGGTCCTCCTTCATGACCCCGTTCCTGGCCGCCCTGCTGGGACTCGGCCTGAACGAGGCGGCCTATATGGCCGAGATCTGCCGGGCCGGCATCCAGTCGGTGGACGAGGGGCAGACCGAGGCGTCGCAGGCGCTGGGCATGAGCCACGCCAAGACGCTGCGCCGGGTCGTCCTGCCGCAGGCGATGCGGGTGATCGTGCCGCCGACGGGCAATGAGTTCATCAACATGCTCAAGACCACGTCACTGGTGATCGCCGTGCAGTACTACGACCTGTTGCAGGCGGCGTCGAACGTCGGCCGGACGTCCGGCGCGACGGTGGAGATGCTGTTCCTGGCGGCGGCCTGGTACCTGGTGATGACCAGCGTGCTCAGCGTCGGCCAGTACTACCTGGAGCGGCGCTTCGCGCGCGGCTCCCTGCGCCAGCTGCCGCAGACCCCGTGGCAGAAGGTCAGGAGCAACCTGCTCTCGCTGGGCACTCGGAGGAGGACCGCATGACCGCCATGGTGAAGGCCGAGGGCGTCCACAAGTCCTTCGGCCCGACGCACGTGCTCAAGGGCATCGACCTGGAGGTCGCCCCCCGCGAGGTGTTCTGCCTGATCGGCCCGTCCGGCTCCGGCAAGTCCACCTTCCTGCGGTGCATCAACCACCTGGAGAAGATCAACGCCGGCCGGCTGTCGGTCGACGGCGAACTGGTCGGCTACCGGCAGCAGGGCAACAAGCTGCACGAGCTCAAAGACCGCGAGGTCGCCGCGAAGCGGCGCGACATCGGCATGGTCTTCCAGCGCTTCAACCTGTTCCCGCACATGACGGCGATCGAGAACGTCATGGAGGCGCCGGTGCAGGTGAAGCGGGAGGCCAAGGCGGTGGCGCGGGAGCGGGCGGAGCGGCTGCTCGACCGCGTCGGGCTGGCCGACAAGGCGGCGAACTACCCGGCACAGCTCTCCGGCGGCCAGCAGCAGCGGGTGGCCATCGCGCGGGCGCTGGCCATGGAGCCGAAGCTGATGCTCTTCGACGAGCCGACGTCGGCGCTCGACCCGGAGCTGGTCGGCGATGTGCTCGACGTGATGCGCTCGCTGGCCGAGGACGGCATGACGATGATCGTGGTGACGCACGAGATGGGGTTCGCGCGGGAGGTCGGCGACTCGGTCGTGTTCATGGACGACGGGGTGGTGGTCGAGGCGGGGAACCCGCGGGAGGTGCTGACGAATCCGCGGCACGAGCGGACGAAGTCGTTCTTGTCGAAGGTGCTGTAGGCGCTGTAGGCGCTGTACGGAATCGAGTAAGCGGGCGCCGGGCGGGAGCACGTTCGTCGTGCTTCCCTCCCGGCGCTTTCGCGTACGGCCGTCGCCGTGACCGGCGGAGCCCAGCCGACCGCCGCCGGCCGCCTTCCGCTGCCCGCAGCCGGCCGCCGCCCCGAGGTCACTTCAGCCCGAGCACCAGGGCGTCCGAGGGCGAGCGCCACACGGTCCGCGCCTCGCCGAACCCGGCCTCGCGGAGGGTACGGGCGTGCCAGTCGGGCGAGGGGGTGTCGCCGTCGGCGTGCTCGCCGTAGATCTCGAACCGCTTGGCGGTGGGCTCGGCGAGCAGCGGGTCGGCGGCCGCGATGTCCCACCAGTCGCGCCAGTCCAGCGCGCCCTCGGCCTTGGCCTGGTCCTGCCGGGCGTGCCGCTGGGCGCGGTCGGCGGCGTTGATGCGGGGCGTCGCGTCGTCGGGCATGTGGTCGGCGTTCATGAAGACGCCGCCGTCGCGGACCAGGTGCGCGATCTGTCCGTAGAGGATGCGCAGGGGTTCGCTGTGCAGCCAGTGGAGGGCGGTGGCGGTCAGGAACACCCTCTAAACACACACTCTAGCCCCAGGTCGCCAGCAGGAAACGTGCTAGGTGCACTTCACAACGCTCGCGGGGGCCGACCACTCTTCCGGGGTGCCTGTTCGGTGGGGCTTCAGGGTCTACGCCAGCGGAGAGCCCCGCCCACGCACCTCGGGGGAGAGTGCACGGACGGGGCCCGTGGGTGCCCTCACTGCCTAGGACAGCACCCCACTCAAGGGGCGGACCGGGGCGAGAGCCTGAGCACGTCAGCTCAGAGGACACGTCCTGTCCCTGCTCTGGCTTGTCCGGTCGGGGGCTTTCCGGTGCGTCCACCACGAGGGCGACGCGGCCGGAGCTTCCTAGACCCGCCTCACGGTGTACGGCGGGACCAACCATTCCGCACCCCCGGCGACCGGCCGCAGAAAGGCTGTAGGGCGCTTGCGGCGCTTGCTCGGAGGGTCTGCGGGATCTGCGTAGTCCGGAATCACGTCAAGCAGGATGCCGACCCTGCCCGACGCGTCTTCCACACGGTGGCCGATGTCCTCTGGCGTGACCATCAGTGCCCCTCAGGGTGCCGCCGCATGAGGACGTTGCAGTACGAGACAGTGAGCGTGTCGCCGACAACCCGTGCCTGGTCCCGCACGTTCGCGAGTTCGGTGCAGCCCGCACACCCTTCGACGGGTGTCGGCTCCAACGTCGGGCGCAACGGCAACTCGATGGGGCGAGTCGTGTACCTCGTTGGCTCGCTCATGACGTCGGCTTCCGGGCGCAGCGCACCGTTGAATCACGGGCCCGCGTCCCCGTGCCGATCACCGCTGCCTTGCCTTCACAACCCGTGCGCGCAACCGGTCCAGCTCATTCGGCGCACGATAGTCGTCGGTGTCCCACAGCTCCCCGCCGTCCAGCGGAGCCAGCGTCACAGCGCCCGACTCCCTGTCCCATGCAACCGCCGTTCCGATCCGCCCATGGTGCGTGTCCTTGACCAGTACGCCCGGCGGGGGCACCCACGGGGTTGCGGTCGCTGCTCCCACCGGTTGCCGCTGTCGCGCGGGGGGCCGTGGCTCTGGCCTTTGCAGTCTGAGCCCCTTGACCCACCGCGACGATCGCGGGCTTCGCTCCGCATCCTGGCTGTTGCTCATCCCCAACGCCTCCACCTCTCGCCGACGGTTGAAAGACCGTACGGCGGAGGGGCGTCGGGAAGGGACCCAAAGTGTCCCCCTACTCGTGTGGGTTACGCGGCCACTCCCACGGCCTCAGCGAGCGCCACAGCGTCGGCCTTGAGCGGACCACTCGCGGACCGCGCCAGGTCACGGGCCAACCCACGGGCGAACGGCACGTAGCGAACCCCTTCAGGGCTCACCTTGTGCGCTGCGGCCAGGTAGTGCACACCCGCCGCTGACTCGTGCTTCTGGTGATGGCCGGCCGCGATGTCCAGCAGAAGACGGGAGCGCCGTTCCAGCGAGCTGACGCTGTGCGGCGCGATCGTCTCGGCGCGTCGCAGAGCCTCACCGGGGGTCAAGAGCCCCACGCCGACGCTGACGCCGTGGATAGCGACGTTGGACGCGTCGAACGCTGACGGGGTGTGCGTGTACCCAGAAGGCAGACGGGACGCGATCTGATCCGCCGCCGACAGGTACCGCTCTGCTTCGCCCGAGCGTCCGTCCAGACCACACGAGATAGCCGCTTGCAGGTTCAGCGCCCCGTACACGCCTAGGACGTCGGAGTCCCCCTCTTCAAGCAGATCACGCAGAAGCGCCATGCCGGCTTCATCGGTCTGTACGGCCTCTTCCCCGAACCCTGCCGCGCGCTGACCGATCGCCGTAGACCACGCTGCCAGCGCGAGAGATACGGGGTTGTCCGCTTCCTCGCTGTGTGCCCGTCCACGGTCCAGCGCGAGCCAATACAGCTCAGGCTCACAGATGTGCGCCAGGAGACGTTGAACCAGCCTGTACAGGTCAGCCGCAGCAGCATGAGCCACCCGACGTTCGTCGCCTTGGTGCGCCCTGATGCACACGTGCGCGTCCCTGATCAAATCGGGCAGCAGCGCACCGACTTCAGTCCGCTGGTGTTGGCTGGCGTGCCAAAGTCGCCAGGCTCCCTCCACGCGGCCTTTCAGGGCTTCGGGGGATTCGGGGCCGATCGTTGGCGTGCCGACGAACGAGACACCGTGCAGAGCCGCCCTGATGGGCGTAACAGAAGCGTGCGACAGCTTGCCCACAGCATCAGCGGGAATGGCCACCTCATCCCCGGTCAACGTAGCCACGTCGGAGACGTGCAGCGCATGAGCCAGCCGCACAAGATGAGTGATCGACTTAAGGTCCCGCTCACCGTTCTCGATCTTCTTGAGCCAGTTCGGCGAGCGGCCGACCAGTCCAGCCAGTACGGGGCGACTCATCCCCCGCCGCTCCCGAAGGATTCGGATACGCTCACCGGTCGTCAGCTCTGCGGGAAGATCAGTCATGGTGCGCACTCCCTTGACAGGTAGGGCTCTTGTACTCGCAGCGTACGCCGGGTAAGTGACCCCGGACACGTCCGACGAGACGCGAGCCGGGCCCCCACACACGAGAAAGACCGTCCACCACAGCGGGCAGACGGTCCCTCAAGTCGGGTTGGGTCACTCCGTGTCGGCAAGGGCGCGGTACAGCGTCGCTCGGGCCACCCCCAGAGCCTTGGCAATGGCCGTGACGCTCTCGCCCTTCTCGCGCCGCGCCTTGGCCGCAGCGAGCTTGTCAGCGTCCATCACGGCGGGCCGACCGCCTGTCCGCCCCTGTGCCTTGGCGGTGTCCAGCCCTTCCATGGTCTTTTCCCGGATACCTTCGCGCTCCACCTCAGCGCTCACCGCCAGGACGGCAAACACGATCGCCCCCGCCCCGTGCGGGTCGTGCACCCCCTGGAGCGGGCCCGAAAGGATCTCAAGCTGAATGCCATCCTCCTGAAGAGCGGACCCCAGAGACATCAGTTCCGCAGCGCTGCGCGCCAACCGCTTCATCTCGTGCACCGTCAAGATCACGGCTTGGCTGGGCGCAGCGGCCTTGATCTCACGGGCCAGCGTCAGAGCCGCGTCGAACTCCGGGCGGACCTTGATCCGCGTGCTGATCTTCTCGGAGAACACCCGCGTGCACTGCGCACGGGCCAGCGCGTCCAACTGGCTCTGGAGTTCCTGACGGGCCGTGGAGCAGCGCGCGTACCCGATCCGGATGGGAGCGCCGGGCGCAGCGTCCGGGACCGTCACGGGGGCGTCTGTGGCCGTCCAAGCCTTACCGGGGTTCCGGTCGGCGGGGGTCTTCACCGTCAGCTCCGCCTTGAGGGAAGGCACCAGGGCGAATCGGCCCGTGTGGTAGCCGGCGGCCACCTTGCCCGCAGCAGTGCGGCACGGGTTCCCGGCCGGAGCCTCGCACTTCGGGCAGGCGTGGCGTTCGGTCAGTTCGGCGGAAGAGGCGCTGTTCGTCGTCATGCCCCAACCGTCTCATAAACGCGTCTCAGAACCTAGAGAGTGCCCTCATGTTTTGCGACGGGTTTTGAGACGGGTGAACCGACCGAAACGGACACCCGCCCCACCCGTGGCCGACCGTCTCACAAACCATCGTTTGATAGACGCCTCATCAGTCGTCACACTGCGCCACAGCCGCACTCTCAGACCCGTACGGATTGAGAGGGTCAGCCACCTACCGGTCACCCGGACCGCTCCGGCGGGATCACCCCCCTGCCTCGCTGCCCGCGCAAACGATCCGATGATCCACGCAAGAGATTTTTCTCCCTGCCGCTCAGCGTGGGCAGGGGCAGGGAGTACCCCCCTGGTCAGAAAGGCGGACGCTCGCCCGACTCACGCCGAGAAACAGCCTCAGCAGCAAAACCGCCACGCTGATTACGCGCCGTCTCGCGGTTATGGCACGCGACGCACACAGGACGAAGATGCTTCGCCGCATCCGGATTCGGCTCGCCCCGTGCGATCAACTCACGTCGCGACAAAGGGAAGTGGTCCGCGACGTTTGCCGCTCGACCGCACAGCACACACCACGGATTCGCATACAGGTACGCACGCCGGATGCGCTGCCAACGCGTCGTGTACACAGCGCCACCACGCGACGCACGGTCGGCGTTCGCCTCACGCTCATGCCGCTCGCAGCGGCCCCCACGCGTCAGTTCGGGGCACCCGGGGATCGTGCAGGGGGTACGGGGCTTATGGGGCAAGGGGGTGCCTCCGATTCGGGGGTGGGGTATCGCCAGCGGCGAGGGGGCATTATGCGGCACGCGCCCGATTGGCGTGAACAACTTCCGCTAATTGCTGCGGCGCGCGATGCCTGTGGGCAGATACCCCCCGACGCAAGCCACACGAACTCGGCGCACCGTCATCCCGCTAGTCACCCATCAGGCAAACGCTGTTGATGAAGGGTTGCCCCATGTCCACAAACCGGAGTACTCCCGATCTTGACGTTCGCATCCGCGGGTTCCGACTGACAGTGCAACGGGTCCCTGTGCGGCTGCTGACGTTCCTTGCGACGTGTGCCAGCTCCGCGTTCACGGCGTGGCTGACGACGCGGTGACCTTGAACGGAGCGCGTCCGTGGCGTTCGCAAGCAGCGGACTTGCAGCATGGTCCGTTCACCGGTAGCGCCGACTACCCACCTCGCCCTCGTGCCGCTCACAGCGTCCGCCGGCTCTGGTCAGCAGGGGGCAACCGGGGACCGAGCAAGGGGGGCGGGGTCGTCGGGGCACGGGGCCACCTCCGAAAGGGCGGGAATTACGCCAGAGAGACGCAAAGAAGCACTACAGCGCCACTACACCAGAACCGTGGTGTTGCCGCGTCCCGCGTGATGAAGTTCTTCAATCCCGGCGAGCGCCTGCGGTGGGTCTGAAGGCGTCCTTGTCACCCCAAACGCTGCTCCCAATCTTTCAGCTCACGTATGCGCTCCTTCCGCTTCTTCTTATCGGCCCTTAACCCCCTGTCCGCTATTGTTACTCCTATGACAATAGATACGGAAGCAATTAGCAGCACCCAGAAGGCTGGCCACCAGGCATTCACCAGGAAAGTAATGAGGATGGCAATATCCATACCAAACATCAGCAAGAAGATGAAACCATAGAGGCACGTCTCGATGCCCGGAGCCTGCTGGTCGGCGTGCTCTTTCTCCAGCCTTTGCCTTTCTGCTGCCAGTGCGGACCGCTGCGCGGCATTCTGTTGAATTACCCGCTCCTGATCCAGCCTCTCCCTTTCCTTTCGCGCCGCCCGCTTTTCTGCTGTGATTTCCCTGGCAAGATCTTCGGGCATTCCGGCACCCATGTGGAGGTTTCCATGCACGTCGCGGAACTGCCCCACAGGGCCATGGAAAGTCCCCCCACTGATCGAGTTATGGGTACCGTTGCCGTCTTCGCTGCCGTGCCCACCCATGATCGCCTCCATGTATGGATCTTGTGTGCGACTACAACTTTGTTAAGTAGAGCACCAGGTTCTCACTCAAGCGATCGTCCGAACAATGATCCATTGCCGTCACACGCTTGCCCTGTATGACGTCGGTACGGTCTCCGGTGGTTCCTCGGCAGTAAATGGGGCGGAAAACCGTGCAGTACGGGCAGGGCCTTCACGCCACCCGCCCAAACTCCGTGCTCGTCTTTAACTTGTGGCACCCGCGACACAGCACCTGAACGTTCCCGTCCGTGTCGGTCCCGCCCATCGCGAGCGGCCGAACGTGATCCACCTCCACGGCCCGAGCGGCGAAGGTGTTCAAGCACCAGTCACACCAGCCGTGCCCCCGCTCATCCACCCGCCGGCGAAGCCTCGCAGCAGCGTCATGGGCCCCCGTCGGATCGGTACCCGGTGCCGAAGTGACGTTCGAGGCACCGGTTTCTCTTTTTCTATATTTTTCTATGTGATCTAAAAAAAGTGGTGTAAACCGTCACTCCGTCACCACTGCCTCTCGCTGTAGGGCAGCCACCGACCGGGGCCGAGCCGGCGAGCGGTCGGCGAGAGCCCCCAAGAGGCCGTGTGCGCCCGTCTGCGGGCATGGGAGAGCCCCGGTGACACCCAAGGTCAACCGGGGCTTTCTCGGGGCTGTGCGGGCCGCTACGCCACAGAGGGCAACTCGCGTGGTGCCTCACAACCCCAGCGGCCACCCCGAGCAGGGCCGTGCGCTAACCCGCTCACGCTCGCGTGGAAGGGGGAGTCACCCCCTAGTGCCCGCAGTTGGCAGAGCCACGCCGCGCCACCCCTCGTAACCCGACAGCTTCCGGCGCGCACCAAAGCGCTTGTCCATCGCTGCGAACACGGCACGCTTGGCCGTGACCGTCCCGAGCGAACGGACCAACGCAGGCTCCGCAGCACAGAACGCTTCCCATATCGCCGACGTCCGCACATGCGTCCCGTACGGCGCAGCACCAAGGTTGCGCACCCACGTCGCGGGATCACTCAACACCGCGCGGAAGGCGTCGAACTGCGAAGCCACGCTGAGGAGTTGAGCAGCACGCGCGCCGGACGCCGACTCGATCTCCGACGCCACATCCCGCAACCGTGCCAGCACCACGGGGCTCACGTCGGCAAGGCCCGTGCCTACAGGGGTGGGGAGTGCGTCCAGTTCCCGGTACAGCGCCCCGATGGTGGCTATGTGTCGTTCCCCCTCATCGTCACTGGTTGCATTGTCCGCTGCCTCATGGGCGACCCCCAGTGCGTAGCGCAGCTTCGCGCGCCGCTCCCCGTTCGCCGCCGCAGCGTCGATCCCGTCGGCAACCTCCCTCAGCCACGCGCCCATGCCGCGCCGGACCAACGGCAGGTCTCGCCACTCCCCGTCCGGCGTCGTCCAGGCCGTCCCGCTCCACACGAACGGAATCTTCCTCCCCGCCTCCTCCGCGCACTGAGCGGCAGTCTCCAACGCCATGCGAGCGGACGCGTCATCTACGTACTTACCCAAGATCAAACCCCCTGCTAGATGCCTTGACTTCAGTTGCTCCCGCTGTCCGACCCGACGTTGAGTGGCCACTGAGTGGTTAGAAGTGGCTCAAGAGACACCAAGGAAGTGACTCCAGAGACAGCTAAAACCCCAGGTCACCCGCTGTTTAGGTGAAAAGAGAGGCAAAAACAAAAACAAGATATATAGAACTTCCTGATTCTGCGTCCAAGTTCGCCATTTCGTCATCCGGTTTGATCGCGAGGGGGCACGGCCAGCAGGGGCGCGACCACACGTCAAGGGCGACGGAGCCCTGAGCGGCCCCAGGAACGCCGAACGGCCCGCCGCCGGGGAGATCCCAGCAACGGGCCGCGAACGACCTTCTATCCGTGCTTCATGGGTCAGCCAGAGCCTGTGCGCCTACTCGACGTCTTCGAGATCAGCGAGTGCGGCCAGCTCTGCGTGTTCCTGCGCCATCCCCTGTTCCAATGCTCGCTGTTCTGGGTCGAGCCCGGTCATGCGTACTCGATGCCTTGCCCCGCGCGGGTGGAGAGATACCCGGACATCGAATCCAGCCAGCATCTCCCGGCGAGCCGCATCATCCGGAGCAGCATTCCAGTCATCCTCAATCGTTCGCCCGAGCGGAACCCAGCGCATTCCTGCCGGACGCTCGGGAAGTTGCTTCAGCTCTTCAATCTCACGCGTCATCCGAGCGTACTCCGTCCGATACCACTCGGTATCAGCTTCCGACTCGTACAACCCCGCTTGACGGTCACCGCGCAGACGCGTCCGATCGGCTTCAATCTCAGCGATACGAGCGGTGTGCCCTGTGCCGGGATCAAACTCCTTACGCCGCACCTGATGATGGCCATATTCCGCGAGGAACCATCCCTCAACCCGCTTGTCGAGCATAGGAACGGACATCGTGGGAGCTGGCTTACATTTGGCCGACGACGGGATTCCGCGTACACGGGCCGTGCAGCCATATGCCGGGTTCTGGTCTGTGCGTCCCTGCTGATAGAGCCGCTGTCCGCACACTCCGCAAAGCGCGATACCGGAAAGCATGCGGACACCCTTTGGCGCACGACTCCCCGTCCACTTCGGGGCAGTCTTCTCGACCAACGCATCACGGGTCGCCCGGTCCCAGAGAGGTTCAGCGATCCGCACAGCGTGACCGTCCGACCCAACCACAGGACGCTCATCGTGCATGAGGTAGCCCAAGGAAGCCTCGCTGATCAGCATCCGCTTAATGGCTTTAGCATTCCACAATGTCCCTTTGGGCTTGCGTCCATACATCACGGAACGGTGGTCAGCAGGCGAGAGCACTCCGGCCCGGTTCAACCGCGCGGCCTCAGTGTGCACGGTTACCTTTCCTGTCTCATCGACAAGAATGCGTTCCGCCACGTCCCGCAGGATCAACGACGCCACGGGGTCCAGTTCAACATGGTCAACCTGACCAGTGGGGATGAGCCGCACAAAACGGTATCCGTAGCGATTCTTCTGCTTAGGCTGACCAGCCGCGCGGGCCCTTTTCGTCTCATCACGGTTGCGCTTCTGGATGGAGCGCAACTCCATCTGCGCACCCCACGCCTGCGCGATGAACTGATTCTCATCATTCGGGTCATCGAGATCCCAGGGGCCGTCATGTCCGTAGGTGACAAGCAGTTTCCCGGCATCGCGCATCGCGTAGCCAGTGTTCAGGACGTCCACGACGTTGCGTCCGATGCGGTCTACCGCTGCGCCGGCAATGCCCGCGTAGGGTCCCATCTCACCCCGCAGCCACGGGCCCAACTTGGGGCGCGTGAGCGGGTTGGTAGCGCCGGAGACCTCCCAGTCGTCGGCCCACGCGATGACGTGTCCGCCGACTGCCTCAACAGCGCTCAGGATGTGGTTCTGCTGCTTCTGCGGACTGTTGGTCGAGTCCGTCTTACGCGAGAGGCGACGCACCCCCACCAGGCACTTGCCGCACCCGTCGTACTCGCTCGTGATCATGCGGTCCATCTTGAGTGAACTCCGCTTCCGCACGCATGTGCGTTTTGCGGGCGTTCCCGGTCAGTACGGCGTCGTAACTGTCGTACGGGAGGCGGGCGGGCCAGTCGGGGTCCGTGAGGTCGGCGGTGACGAACTCGACGCGCGCGTCGCCGTCGAAGGAGCCGCGGGCGATGGTCAGGAGGGCGGGGTCGAGGTCGACGCCGGTGCTGACGGCTTCGGGCAGCCGCTTGAGCAGCCGGTCCGAGATGCTGCCGGTGCCGCAGGCGAGGTCCAGCACGCGGGGTTTCGGGCCGACGAGCGCCTCGACCATGTCGAGCATGACGCGGAACCGCTCCTCGCGGTCCGGCATGTACCACTCCTGCTGGCGGTCCCAACTGGCCTGCCAGGCGGCCCAGTCCGCGGTGGCTATGGGATGTGCCGTGTGTGTCATCGCGACCTCTCCGATTCGTAATACCCTCGATGGATAACCAACCATTACCGATCGAACATCACCGACCCTAGACCGCTCCCGTAAGGACCACAAGTGGAACTGGCCTATTACTCGGACTACGCCGTGCGGCTGGTGAACAGCGAGGAGCCCGCGCGCGGGGTCGACACTCTCACCTCGGCGGACGCGGTGCGCGAACTCTGCGGCAGCAGCGCCCAGGCCGCGCGCCGCGTCGTCGACGCCGACGTCACCCGGCTGCGGTCCGTACGAGCGCGGCTGCGCGCCGTCTTCGAGGCGGCGAACGAGGACGACGAGGTACGGGCGGTGGACCTGCTGAACGCGCTGCTGATCGAGTTCCCGGTCAGCCCGCAGGTCTCCGGCCACGAGTACCGCGACGACAACGGCCGCCCCAAGTGGCACATGCACATCGCGGACCACGCGGTGAACGCGAGCGCGAGTTATACGGCGACGGCGTGCATGGGGCTGGCCGTGCACCTCACCGAGTACGGCGTCGACCGCCTGGGCATCTGCCAGGCGGCGCCGTGCCGCAACGCGTACCTCGACACGTCGACGAACCGCTCCCGCCGCTACTGCTCGGACCGGTGCGCGACACGCGCGAACGTGGCGGCGTACCGGGCCCGGAAGAAGGAGGAAGCGGAACGGGAACGGACCCGTACGGATGCCCGTACGGATACGCCCCCTCCCACCACCCCCCGCCCGGAAGCGGAAGCGGAGGCGGAGGCACCCCTCCCCTACCGGGCGAAGGAGGACCGCAGCCGCAGCACGGGCCGTACCGCGGAGGCGGCCCAGGAGAGCAGCGCGACCGCGGACCGCTGACCCGAGCCGGGCGGCCGGCGCAGCCGCACCACGGCGCGGGCGACGACGAACTCATCCGGCACGGCGCCGAACTCCCGGCTGTCGTTCTCGACATAGGGGTTGTCGCCCAGCACCCACCAGCCGCCCTCGCGCCGCTCGACGGCGCGCTTGACGATCAGCAGGTCCTGCCGGAACGGATGGCGCATCAGCACCACGTCGCCGGGCCGGACCGGCGCGCCGTACTGCACCACCAGGTGGTCGCCCGGGTTCAGGGTCGGCACCATCGATGGGTTGTACACCTCCGCCAGCCCGATCCGCAGCAGTCCCCGACGCTCGCGATCCCGCTCCTGCCCGCGCTCGTCCACCCGCTCCTGATTCACGGCACCTCCCGGTCCGGTCCTCCGCCTGTCCCAGACTGACACTGGACTTTTGTCCTAAGCACCCCGGGGCACCCGAGAAAAGCCTTCCCACAGCGAGTAATCTCGCACCTGAGAAGACGATCACGAGGAAGGACAGCACATGCTTTCCCGCCTGTTCGCCCCAAAGGTGAAGGTCAGCGCCCACTGCGACCTCCCCTGCGGCGTCTACGACCCGGCCCAGGCCCGTATCGAGGCCGAGTCGGTCAAGGCCGTCCAGGAGAAGTACCAGGCCAACGAGGACCCCCACTTCCGGGCCCGCGCCACCCTGATCAAGGAACAGCGCGCCGAACTCGCCAAGCACCACGTCTCGGTGCTGTGGAGCGACTACTTCAAGCCCCCGCACTTCGAGAAGTACCCCGAGCTCCACCAACTGGTCAACGACACCCTCAAGGCCCTGAGCACGGCGAAGGGCTCCACGGACCCGAAGACCGGCCAGGACGCGCTGGACTACATCGCCCAGATCGACAAGATCTTCTGGGAGACGAAGAAGGGCTGACCTTCACCAGGGCCGCACCCGCTCCGCGGGCCGCCGGGAACGGCGTGCTCGATGGGGCGGGTGCGATCTTTATTACTGGAACTTCACTGCTGGAACTCGCTGCTGGAACTCGCTGCTGGAACTTCACTGCGGGAACTTCACTGCGGGAACTTCACTGCGGGAACTTCATTGCTGGACGGCGGCCGGAACGCGAGGCACGGGTCGGCTGGGGGAGTCGAGCCAGGTGTGTTGTCGTTCGGGTGTCACGGTCACCCCGAAGCGCTCCCGGCCGGGGCGGTCGTGCTCGACGTACAGCTCGTGTGCGGCCTCCGCCGCGTCCCACAGCAGGCGTGGCCCGGACTGCCGTACGGTCTCGCCCTCCGCGCGCGCCCATGACCCGTCCGCACACCACAGTTCCACCGCCGTTACGCGGCCGTCGTCGTCACGCTCCGATGCCGAGGCGGTGTCAGGTGCGGTCAGGGACAGCAGGAAGCGGAACGCGTCGTCGGCGGCGAAGGCGGCGAAGGCGGCGAGCGACGGGTATCCGCAGCGTCGCGGCCGTGATTCCGCCAGGCGGGCCGGCACGAGGCCGACCTCTGCCGTGACCACGTGGTCGCTGCCCAGCCGTTTGGACAGCAGGGCCGCGTTGTAGCCCGTGCCGGTGGCCACCTCCAGCACCCGGTGGCCGTCGGCCGCGTCCAGCGCCTGGAGCATGGTGAGCATCAGGCCCGGCGCCGTCGACGACGACGTGGCCACGCCGTCCGTGAGCCGCGTGGCCAGCGCGTCATCCGTGTACACAAGGTCGAGCCACCGGGGGTCGGCGGACGTCACATGCCGCTGTCGGCCGCCGGCCAGGGTCCAGAACTCCGGCACGAACGGATGGCGCGGTACCGTCTCGAACACCTTCCGCCAGGCGGGGTCGGTCAGTTGGCCGTCGGCCTCCATGGCGTTGGCCAGCGCCGTGCGCAGTCGCGCGGCCCGCTCGTCGGTATACGTCGTCATGCCCGTTCCTCAGCGAGTAGGCCGGCGAGGCGCCCGGCGATGGGCAGGCCCGTCCTGTTCTGGATCCAGGACCACTCGCCGGAGGGGTTGCACTCGAACATCACCCAGTCACCGCACGGGGTGACGGCGAAGTCGAACGCGCCGAAGCCGAGCCGGAAGTGCTCCAGCCAGCCCAGCACGCCCGGCTGCGCACAGCGCTCGGAGAGAAGCGGAGCTGACACCGGGGGCGTGTCCCCTCCGCTGAAGCAGTTCCGGCGGACCGGCCGGGCCCGGGTTACGAGCAGGTCGGCCCCTGCACCCCGTGCC
>NZ_JBHVHQ010000092.1:0-16015 GCF_042800135.1 Streptomyces sp. NPDC057654
GTACGGGTCGGGGGCCTCGGCGCCGGGCGCGGCCCGCACCTCGCCCGTCGCGTCGTCGCCGTCGCCGAAGAACACCCCGACCGGCGCCATGTGGAAGGTGTCGCCCACGCCCATCTTCTCGGCGGCGGCCTTGAGGTGGACGTCGGAGGGGGTCATGGTCTTGTTGAGCCGGACGCCGAGCATGCGCTGCGCCTGGTCGTAATAGGGGGCCAGCTCCTGCTGCCAGTCGGTGATCCCGGCCCACTGCGGGTCGTCGAAGAAGGCCTTCGGCGGTACGTAGAGGGTGTTGGCGTAGTTGAGCGAGCCGCCGCCGACGCCTGCCCCGGCGAGGACCATCACCTTGCCGAGGAGGTGGACGCGCTGGATGCCGTAGAGGCCGAGGGCGGGGGCCCACAGGTAGTTGCGCAGGTCCCAGGAGTTCTTGGGGAGGGTGTCGCGGGTGAAGCGGCGGCCGGCCTCCAGGACGCCGACGCGGTAGCCCTTCTCGGTCAGCCGCAGGGCGGTCACCGCGCCGCCGAAGCCGGAGCCGACGACGATCACGTCGTAGTCGTGGACGCACTTCTCCCGTGACACTGGCTCTCCTTGAGATCGGTGGGACCGCCCCGCGCATACGGGCGGGCGGTCGGTCAGCGGAAGCGGAGCGCCTTCAGCGCGCGCAGGCTGCTGGTCATCAGCCGCGCGTACTTCTCGTCGTCGAGGCCGAAGGCGGGGGCCAGCGGCATGATCCGCTGCTGGGCGACGGTCTGCGCCTCCGTGTACTTGAGGATGCCCTCGGAGCCGTGGCGGCGGCCGAGACCGGAGTCGCCCATGCCGCCCATCGGCGACTGGGCGCTGCCGTACGCGGCGGCGTACGCCTCGTTGACGTTGACCGTGCCGGCCCGCAGCCGGGCGGCGACGGCCCGGCCGCGGCGGCCGTCCTTGGACCAGACGCTGGCGTTGAGCCCGTACGGCGTGCCGTTGGCGCGCTCCACGGCCTCCTGCTCGTCGGTGAAGCGGTAGAGGGAGACGACCGGGCCGAACGTCTCCTCCGTGCATACGGACATGGGGGGCTCGACGCCGTCGAGGATCGTGGGCTCGTAGAAGAGCGGGCCGACGTCGGGGCGGGCCCTGCCGCCCGCGACGAGCCGGGCGCCCTTGGCGACGGCCTCCTCCACATGGCGGCTGACGGTCTCCAACTGCCGCTCGCCGACCAGCGATCCCATGTCCGCGCCGTAGGCGAGGGCCGCGCCGAGCCGCATCGCCTTCGTACGGGCGGCGAAGCGCTCCAGGAACGCGTCGGCTATGGAGTCGTGCACGTACAGCCGCTCTATGGAGATGCACAGCTGCCCGGCGGAGGAGAAGCAGCCGCGGACCGCGCCCGCGGCGGCCTTGTCGAGGTCGGCGTCGTCGAGGACCAGCATGGCGTTCTTGCCGCCGAGTTCGAGGGACGCGCCGACGAGGCGGGCGGCGGCGCCCTGGGCGACCTCGCGGCCCGTACGGGTGGAGCCGGTGAAGGAGACGTAGTCGGCGTGGGCGACGACGGCGGGGCCGACGACGGGGCCCTCGCCGAGGACGACCTGCCAGACGGCGGCGGGCAGCCCGGCCTCGATGAGGAGGTCGCGGGCCCACAGGGCGGTGAGCGCCGTCTCGGTGTCGGGCTTCATGACGACGGCGTTGCCCGCGGCGAAGGCGGGGAAGGCGTCGCTGACGGAGAGTTCGAGCGGGTAGTTCCAGGGGGCGATCTGGCCTATGACGCCGCGCGGCTGGCGCAGTTCGGTGACCTTGGTCAGCGTCGGGATGACCCCGGTGTGCGCCTTGGGCCGCAGGTAGGCGTGGGCGCGGCGGCCGTAGTGGCGGGCGGCGACGGTGACGCTCTGCACCTCCTCGTGCGCGTGCAGCCGCGTCTTGCCGGTCTCCAGCTGGATGAGGTCGAGGACCTCGGACTGGCGGCGCAGCAGGAGGTCGTGGAAGCGCAGGAGGACCGCGGCGCGTCGCTGTACGGGCGTGGCGGCCCAGCCGCGCTGCGCCTCGCGGGCCCGCGCGAAGGCTTCGGCGACGTCGTCCGGGGTGGCCTCGGGCAGGTCGGCGAGCTTCTCCCCGGTGAAGGGGGTGTGGCCCGCGGTGGTGCCGCCGCCGATGACGCCGCGGGTCAGGCGGGCGACGAGGTCGGGGGTGACCACGTCGGCGGCGGTGCGCGCGCCGGGGGCGGCGACGGGGTTGCCGCCGGCCGGGGTGGAACGGTCCTGTGGGCTGCCCTGCGAGTCCGTCATGCGGCGAGCGTATGACGGGGCGGGCGCTTTGGGTACCCGCCAGTAGCCAGTTTTCACCGGTCATGCACAATTGCGCCAGCACCTACTGGCGCAGATTGATGTATGCGCAGGTCAGAGGCGCTATTGCCCCCCAGAGGCGAGGGCTCAGGGGGCCGATTCCGGGGGCGTCCGCACGAAGGTGTCCAGGGCGGTGTCGAAGTGGCGGCGGCCCTCGGTGGCCTCGCCGGCCGGGGAGGAGACCCACACGTCGTACATCTTGCCGCCCTCGTTCCAGGTGAGGTCGCGGGTGCGGCGGGGGCCCGCGTCCCCGTCGAAGCCGTTCCAGGTGAACTCCCACAGCGCGGCCGGGCGCCCGGCGTGCGAGAGCCGCTCGACGCGGGCCGAGCGGTAGCCCGGGTAGTGGGCCGCGCCCTGCGCGTGCGAGGCGCGCGTCGCGCCCATCGGGCCGTCCGGGCGCTGGTCCTGGATGTGGACGCCGAGGCGGAACGTCTTGCCCGGCGCGTAGTAGAAGACGCGCGGCGGCTCGAAGGAGCGGGTGAAGCCGTCGGGGACGGCGAAGGCGAAACCGGCGGGGTCACGCACCATGTGGTAGCCGGCGGGGACGGTGCCGGGGGCGGAGGGGCGGCCCGGCGGAGCGTGGTCGTCCGCGGTCCGGCCGGAGGGGGTGGCCGAGGGGCGGGGCGAGGAGCTGGTCGTCGCGACCGACGGGGTGCCGAAGGGGGTATGGGAGGTCTTCCCCGGGCCGCCGCCCTCGCCTCCCCGGCCGCCGAGCATGAGGGCGGCGAACCCCGCGCCGACTCCGGCGAGGGCGACGACGGCGACGGCCGCCATGAGGGCGACGCGGGCCCGGTGCGCGCGGGCCGCCTGCGAGGTGTCCGGCGGCGGCGCGCCGGGAGCGTCCGGGGGGCGGCGCGGGAAGGAGCGGCGGATGCGGGTGACGGCGGCGGAGGACGAGAGGGCGGAGGGCGCGGCGGGTACGGGCACGGGGACGCCGGCCTGCGTCGGCGCGTACGGGCGTCCCAGCACCGGCATCCGGCCCGTACGCAGATACGCGCGCAGCCGCCCCTCCGCCTCCTCCGCCCTCATTCTTCGCGCCGGGTCGCGCTCCAGCAGGCCCCGCACGACGGGCAGCAACTCGCCCGCGGCGACGGGCGGCCGGATCTCGTCATAGACCACGGCGTGCAGGATTCCGCCCAACGAGTCGCGCCGGAACGGCGATTCGCCGCTGAGCGCCGCGCACAGCAGCACGCCGAGCGACCACAGGTCGGACTCCGGTCCGGTCGTACGGCCGGACATCCGCTCGGGGGCGGTGTACTCGGGCGAGCCCACGAAGGCGCCGGTCTCCGTGATGGTGGTGACTCCGGAGACCTGGGCGATGCCGAAGTCCGTCAACACGATGCGGCCGGTGGCGGATTCCATCAGCACATTGGGGGGTTTGATGTCGCGGTGCAGCACCCCTTGGGCGTGCGCGGCGCGCAGGGCGCCGAGGATCGACACCCCGATGCGGGCGGCCTCCCGCGCGCCGACGGGCCCGTCCGCGGCGAGCGCGTCGGCCAGCGACCGGCCGTCGACGAGCTCCATGACGATCCACGGCCGCTCGTCCTCCTCGACCACGTCGTGCAGGACGATCACGTTCGGATGCTTGAGCTGCGCGACCGTACGGGCCTCGCGCAGCGTCCGCTGGCGCTGCTCGTCGGCCTGGGCGGCGGACAGCGCGTCGGTCAGATGCAGTTCCTTGACGGCGACCTCGCGTCCGAGCAACTCATCGGTGGCCCGCCAGACCGTCCCCATCCCGCCCCGCCCGAGCCGCTCCCCGAGCCGGTAACGCCCGGCCAGCAGCCGACCGTCTCCACCGAAGGTCCCCATGGCCTCATCTTGCCCCACGCATCAGCCCACGGGCGGGTACCGTACCGGCCCGCTCCCGGCGGGTCGGGGGACGGCAACGCCCCTATGGCGGCCACGGATTCACGGGGCGGTCAACGGCCGCCCTCGGCCTCCCCCGCACCGAACGCCCGGGCGACGGCGAGGCTGTCCTCGTACACGTGGTGCGCACGACCAGGCCCAGAACCGAACACTTGCGCAACCGCTTTACGGACACCCGCACGGGTCGCATGAAGCGCCGGGCTGCGGACTCTTCGACGGCGGTCCCGTCACCCCGTCACCCCGTCACCCCGCATCGGAAATCATCTGCCACGAAGACGCTTCGCGGTCCAAATCAACGGGAATCCTGTCCCTGTTGAAAATCGAACAGGTGTAAAAGTCGTAGCCCGATAGTTTGACAGGGCATCAGCTTTCTCGGATCCGGCATCACGGACCAGCGGCGCATCATCCCGCCGCCTATGCGAAATACCCCTCTCCGGGGCGGACTTGGCGATTCCGGTGACATCGGACAGATGGCGCACGGAGGGGCCGATCGCGGGCACCGGGGCCGTCACGGCTATTGCCCGTAAGACACATTCCGATGCGTTCATTGCGACGTGGGTCACACCTATTCGGTCCGAACGCGATCCTCAACTCGCCTACGGAGGCGGGAGTTTGAGGTTTAGGTGCGGATGGGAACGCCGGAGGGCGATCGGCCCGGATGGTGAACTCCGCCCGACGCGCAGCGTCCTGGGCGTGGCACGCCGCGTAAAGAACGACCCAAGAAACCTGAAAGTGGTTGCGAGGTACACAGGCACCTTGATTCAGTATGCATCGAGGTTGGCCGAGCGAGGCCGGCCGGCACGGTCCGCGCGCTTCATCAGCACCATGACAGTCGGGGGAAGACTGCTGTGAGCATGCCGCAAGCCCTGCACCGGAGTCTTGCCATGGGCGCTGCCCGCGCCGAATCGGCGTTCGGGTCGGTAAAGGTCGCCGAGATGTTCTACCGGCTCTCTTTCTCGTCCTCGACATCGATGTAGTCATTCTGCGCGATGTTACCTTCAGTCGCGTTCGAGGAACATTTTCTTTTCATCCGGCCTCGGCATCGGCCTGCCGGAATCAGGCTGCCGACGTCGCCCGCCTGTGAATTCCGCACCCGCCGCCGCGGCCATTTTCCGCTGCCTGCTCCACTGCGTCACCCCTGTTCACCACCTGCACGATGCGCGAAATACGTCATCCATGGGAAATCAACAGGAGGAAAGTCATGCCAGTGAACAAGCAACGCACTCCCCTGCTCCCACAGCCGCCCCGGCATACCATCATGGACTGCACGGTACGGGACGGCGCCTACTCCGTTAATTTTCAGTTCGATATGCAGACGATCGAGACCATTCTCGCGGCCGTCAGTTCTTCGGGGCTGGAATGGATCGAGGTCGGGCACGGGCTCGGCATCAAGGGAAATACGATCGCCGAGTCGAACATCTCCGATCGCGAGTGGTGCGATCTCGCCGCCAGGTTCCTGCCCACGGACGCCAGTTGGGGCATGTTCGCGCAGGCCGCGGTCGCTTCCGTGGAGGATCTGGAGCCGCTGGCCGACGCGGGGATGAAGTTCACGCGTATCGGCGCGGACATGAAGGCGTACGAGCTGGTCTTCGACTACGTCGAGCGGGCCAAGGAGCTCGGGCTGACGGTCTTCGTGAACCTGATGAAATCGCATGTGTGCGACACCGATGAGGCCGTGGAGATCGGCTCCCGCATCGAGAACGCCTGTGACCTCGACGGCCTGTACTTCGTCGATTCGGTGGGGCAGTTCCTGCCCGAGCGCACGGCGGAGCTCTTCGGCGCGGCCTCGCGGCGGCTGCGGACGCCGCTCGGCTTCCACGGCCACAACAACCTGGGGCTGGCCAACGCCAACTCCATGGCCGCGGCCGAGAACGGCGCGTCCATCGTCGACTGCACCCTGGCGGGGCTCGGCCGGGACGCCGGCAATGCCGTGCTGGAACAGATGGCCGCCGCCCTGGAACTCCGCGAGAACAAGCGCATCTACAACACGGACGCCCTCGCCTACACCAGCGAATACTGCGTCTCCCGGCTGGAGACCCTCAAGACCGACCGGGAACTCCAGGTGCTCGGCGCGCTGTACGGGCTGCACTCGAAGAACTTCCCCGCCATCTCCGACATGGCCGAGAAGTACTCCATCAGCCGGACCACGCTGATGGACGCGGTGAAGCCGCTGGCCTATCAGCAGGATCTCGTCCGCACCGACATCGAAGCCATCGCGAAGTCCTTCCTGGAGACGGAGTAGGAATTTGAACATCAAGGTCTACCCGCATGTCGTCGGTCAGCAGCAGGACATCGTCCTGGAGGACCACGACGGCTACAGGGCTTCGGTGCGACAGCTGTCGGACGTGCTGAACGAGACGCTGCCGATCGATGTCGCGCAGCTCATCTCGGCACAGAAGATGCAGCGGCTGTCCGAGGCGTTCCGCGAGCAGCGCGCCGCCGGCCGGGAGAGCATCGACATCGGGACGGTATCCCTCCGGGATTCGCTGCTCCTGTCGTCCATACCGCAGATCTGGGGCGTCGGGCTCAACTTCGTTGCCCACGCGCAGGACTTGGAGGCGACCCAGCCCGCGTTCCCGGGCTCGTATCTGCGTCCGTACAGCTGCGTGATAGCCAACGGCGACGCCATCAAGATTCCCGCGCAGTCGCAGCGCGTCACCGCCGAGGCGGAGCTGGGGATCGTGCTGGGCAAGGACGCGAAGAACGTCCCCGCGGAATACGCCTTCGACTACATCCTCGGGTTCACCACGGTCATCGATATGACGGCCGAGGACGCCATCCGCGAGAACCTCCGCTACATCCCGTGGAGCAAGGGCTTCGACACCTTCGCCAGCATCGGCCCGAGCCTGGTGCTGCGGGAAGGGGAGCAGAGCAAGGATCTGGCGGACATCCGCATCACCACCTACCTCAACGACGAGGTCGTCGCGCGCAACACCGCGAGCAATATGAAGCACGACCCGGCGAAGATCGTGGAGTACTTCTCCGCGGGCCGCACGCTTCCGGCCGGAACGGTCATCGCCACCGGCACGCCGGGCGCCGCGGTGATCAAGCCCGGTGACACCGTACGCGCCGAGGTCGCCGGCGTCGGCGTGCTGGAACACCCCGTCGAAGCAGCGTAGTCGCAGACATCCGAGGAAGGATCAGAAATGGTATTCGAGGCCACGCACTTCGATCAGCTCGCCGAAGAAGGCTACTGCGTCATCGAGAACTACCTCGACCCCGAAACCGTGCGGAGCCTTCGGCACGTTTCCGAGGAGATCCTCTCGAATGGTGTCGGCGGGACGATGCCGCCGAGCCTGTTCCTCCGGAGCCCCGAGCTCAAGGAAGCGCTCTTCTCCGAGAAGTTCTACGAGATGGTGGCCGACCTGAACAACAAGGTCGGTTCCCTGCTGCTCTACCCGAACTTCACCATCCGCAAGGGGCTGGTGGTCAACTGGCACATCGACGACCGCATGCTGTCGGTGCCCGTCAACAAGCCCGGCGACTTCCCCGCGATCCTGATGTTCAACATCTACCTCCAGGACAACGACCCCGTACGGGGCGGCGGCATGGACATCGTCCAGTCCAGCCCGCTGCGCTCCCGCGAGGAGCGGGAGGACCTCGTGAGCCATCACGAGTACACGCAGCGGAACACGGTGCGCAACAGAGCCGGGGACCTGGTGATATTCGACTACCGCGCGGTGCACCGCGGCACCCAGCCGCAGGTGGACAGCGACGTCGAGCGCCTCGCACTCCAGTGGACGTTCTCCGTCGGCGGCGCGGTCACCCAGGACTACCTGCGGTATCTGCGGGCCCGGCTGACGGAGAAGCTGCACATCTCCGATTTCACCAACCACAAGGCGAACAACTTCTTCGCCGACCTGCCGAACATCTCGCGCGAACTGATCGAGGAATCGTGCGGCAGGTCCGTCTTCACCGACGGCATCGGGTACCGCGGCCTGTCCGACATCGTGGAACAGGAATCCCGCTGATGCCGAACGTGTCACGGGTGATCCTGGATTCCCTCTGGGACGAAGGGGTTTCGGCCTTCTTCATGGTCCCGGGGAAGATGATCAACGCGTTCATGTCGAACTACCGGGCGGCGGACCCGGCGGGCCACCCCCGCATCTCCCCGGTGATCGCCGCCGCCGAGGGCGGGGCCGCGGCGATGGCCGACGGCTACGCCAGGGCGTCGGAGTCCACCGGCGTGGCCATCGCGCTGGACGGTCCGGGCGTGGCCAACGCCGTGCCGGGCCTGGTCAACGCGGACGCCGACCGGTCGCCCGTGACGCTGCTGTCGGGGCATGTGCCGCGGGGCTTCGACGCCCACGACGCGCTCCAGGACGTGACGCCCACGGGCCTCGACGTGGCGGCGATGCTGACGCCCGTCACCAGCTCGGCGCTCCAGGTGCGCAGCGCGCAGCACCCGATCCGGTACTGGAACATCACGCTGAGGAAACTGGTCGAGCGCCCCACCCGGCCGGTATATCTGTCCTATGCCGCGGATGTGCTCACGGCGGAAACGGCGGAATCCGCCATCAGCATGCGGTCGCTGTCGACGTCGCGCGTCCAGTGCGACGAACAGGAACTCCAGAGCGTGCTCGCCACGGTCAACTCCTCCGCGAGCGTCGCCGTGCTGGTCGGTTCGCACGCCAATAAGAAGGATGTGCGGCAGCTGCTGACCCGGCTGTCGGAATCCCATGACATCCTCGTCGGCTGCACCGTGGACGCCAAGGGCGCCTTCACCGAGAGCCACCCGAACAGTGTCGGCGTGTTCGGGTACTCCGGAAATCTGCGGGCCACCGAACTCTTCACCGAACAGGCCCCGGAAACGGTGCTGTTGCTGGGGTGCCGGCCCACACAGTGGAACACCAACGCGTACGACGCCCGGCTCTCCCGGGCCAAGAACGTCATCGAGGTGACATCGTCGGTCGAGGACATCGGCAACTTCTCCCCGGGCTCCCGGACGCTGCTCTGCGACGAGCTGCTGTTCCTGCGCCACTGGGAGGACTCGCTGGCCGGATACGGCACGGGCGCCGGGGCCAAGTTCCCCTGGAACGCGGACCTCGGGGAACGTACGCGGCGCATTCCGCTGTACGTGCCGCTGCCCGACGAGGACCCCGGCGCGATGCACCCCGGCCGCGCGGTGGAATGCCTGAACAAGTGGCTGGGCGACCGGGCCTGCATCGCGGATTCGGGAAACCACCGGTCCTTCGCCACCCACTACTGGCAGACGCGGATCGACGCCGGCTTCTACTCCAGCACCACCATGGGCGTGATGGGCTGGGCGTTCGGCGCGGCGATCGGCGTCTCCTTCGCCCGCGAGGAACCGTGCCTCGTCATCACCGGGGACGGCTGCGCCCTCATGAGCGGCGCGGAGATACAGACCGCCGTGCGGTATCGCAGGAACATCGTCTTCGCGATATTCGACAACTCCGCCTACGGCGCGACCCATATGAACAACAGGGAGAACCTCGCGGAGCTGAGCGTGCTCCCGGACCACGACTGGGTGAAGTTCGCCGAGTCCCTCGGGGCGGAGGGGTTCCGGGTGAACACGCTCGACGAGCTGGACACCGTCGCCCAGAAGATCAGGGGCGACGGCGGCGTCCAGGTACTGCACATAGCCGTCGACCGCGACGCCGCCACTCCAGCGCGGTCGTACCAGGAGAACCTGAGGTCCTTCGCGCGGTCGAAGAGTGAAAACCATGCATGACTCGGCCCGTCAGGGACGGTGCTGAGGTGCGCACCACAGAAATAACACAGAGGTAGGCGGCGGAGATGTCTGGTGCGAAGTTTACGAGCAACGAAGTGCGCGTACTTTGCTTCGCTTTTTTCAGTGTTGTCATCGGTCTGATGGCAGTGGATTTTTTCAACCCGTCTCTCCCGACCATCCAGAAGGATCTGGACGTCGGGCAGGGCACCATGAAGAACCTCATCGTGTTCTACATGATCGTGCTCGGCCTGGCCCAGTTCTTCTACGGGAGTCTCTCCGACGCCAAGGGCCGCAAGATAGCCTTGACGTCGGGACTCGGCGTCGCCGCAGTGGGTCTGCTCCTGGGCTATCTCGCCCAGAATATCGTCGTGCTGGACATCTCCCGCGTGCTGACCGCCCTGGGCACAGCATCGTGCACCGTGATATCCCGAGCATTGATCGTGGACACCTTGCAGGAGCCCGGAAAGCTGCGCAAGGCGTTCTCCTACTTCTCGATGGCGAGCCAGCTCTCGCCGTCGCTGGCCCCGCTGATCGGCAGTTTCATCGGCATCCACTTCGGCTGGCACGTGCAGTTCCTGCTGTTCGCGCTCGCCGTCGTCGCCGGGCTGGTCATGATCGCCTCGCTGATGCCGGAAACCCATCCGGCCCCGGCGGGCGGTCAGGGGAAGACGGGCAAGCTGGAGGCGTACACGAGCGTTCTCAAGAACCTCAACTTCACGTCGTACAGCATCGCTTCGGCGCTGATCTTCTCCTTCACCATCGCGTTCTACGCCACGGCGCCCTTCGCGTTCGACGCGCTGGGCGTCAGCCCGCTGGGCAACAGCCTCTTCTACATCCTGTATTCGGTCTCCATCATCTGCGGGTCCTTCTTCAACAGCTGGATCAGCTGGACGCCCAAGGACACCTATCTCCGGGGCCTCGCGGCCTACTTGGTGATATTCGCGGTATCGGCCTTCGCGGATCTGGACAGCAGCCTGTGGAAGATCGGCGTGTTCTCGGTCGCGCTGGGCTTCACCTGCGGTGTGGTGGCCCCGCTCACGCTGACCCTGAGCATGACGATGGTGGAGAAGTCCCGCGGCGCGGCGAGCGCGCTCCAGGGGGCCATCAAGATGTTCTTCACCGGGCTGCTGCTGCTGGCGTTCGACAGCGTGGTCATCACCGGTTTCACCACCATCGTGCTGATCTTCCTCGGGTTCGCGGCCGTACTGCTGGCCCTGCACGTCTTCACCACTGCCGCGAATCGAAAGGAGAAGGTCAGTGCGTAACGGGCAGAACAAGACCGCTCTCGTACTCGGCGGGACCTCGGGTATCGGCCTGGGGATCGCGCGGAGCCTCGCCGCTCAGGGCACGGCGGTGACCATCGCCGGCCGCGACGCGGAGAAGGCCGAGAAGGCGGCGGCGAATATCGCGCTGCCGACCGGAGGCAGTGCGGGCGCCGTCTCCGGAATCGGACTCGATCTCTCCCGGCCCGAGGACATCCCGGAAACCCTGCGGCGGTACGGGAAGAGCTTCGATATCGCCGTGCTCAACGGGCCGGGATACCGGCCGGGCCGCGTTACCGCCGCCACGGCGGACGATTTCTCCCAGGCGTACAGCTCGATGTTCCTGTCCCTGCGGCAGGTGGTCGAGTCCGTCGTCGGCGCGATGCGCGAGAACCGGTGGGGCAGGCTGCTGTACGTCTCCTCCAGCTCGGTGGTCTCGCCCATCGGCGAACTCGCCGTCTCCTCGGTCATCCGGTCCGCCGTGAACGCGTATATGAAGCTCCTGGCGAACGACCTCGCGGGCGACGGAATCACCGTCAATTCGATCGTCCCCGGCCGTATCGACACCCCGCGCGTGCAGGCGGTCGACGCGGCGCGCGCCCGTGACCGGGGCATCGCTCCCGACGAGGTGCGGGCGGCAACGGAGGGCCTGATCCCGGCCGGCCGGTACGGAACCCCGGAGGACATGGGCGAGCTGGCGGCGTTCCTGTGCTCGGACCGGGCGGGCTACCTCACCGGCTCGGCGTACCGGTGCGACGGAGGAATGATCACCGCGCTGTAGAAGCACGAGGGCTCCCCGGCGCCGAAATGGTGTCGAAAAACGGTGCCGGGGAGCCATACCGCTCACTTCAGGACGCGGCCCCGGGTGTGTTGGTCGCTTCCTGCACCATTTGGGCAGCGGTGACCAGGCTCAGAGCAGGAGCGGTCTCGCGTACCGCGGCCACCGCCCCCACGCTGTATTCCCCGGGGTCGAGGCCGCGGTCGGCGAGAACCCGCAGGACCCACCGCTTGCGCAGATCGGAATCCGTCAGCGCGCACTCGTCGTCGATGACGGATATGGCGCGTTCGAGTCCCGGCCGCTCCTGGGGATCAGCGCTCTCCAAAGCCCGCAGTACAGCGGCTCTCACCGCGTCCACGTCATGCAGGATGAGAACTTCGTCCTCTTGTTTCTTCTTATTTCCCAGTCCGAACATAACGGCCCTTTCCCCTATGGAGCTTCACGGCGCACGCGACGTGGATGGCGGCCAGTGTCCCATACGCGGGGACGACGATGAGGTCGCACCATTATGGTGCGGCCTCATCATGGGGGCTCGAAATCCACTGCGGTATAAGGGAGTTCCCGGTTTTTTGTTTCCCGAATTCCCATTCAGGCGGCCGGAGCGCTACACCGCCGGGTGCGTCTCCTTGCGGCCCGGCAGCAGCAGACTTCCGACGGCCGCGCACGCGGTGAACGCGGCGGCGACCAGCAGGGCGCGCCCGTACCCGGCGGTCAGGGCGGCGGCCATGTCGTGCGGGTGGGACGACAGGTGCGAGGCGGTCAGGTGGGACGCGATGGTGGCGAGGACGGCGAGGCCGATCGCACCGCCCACCTGGCGGGAGGTGTTGACGAGGCCGGAGGCCAGGCCCGCCTCGGCGCGGGCGGTGCCGGTGGTCGCGGCGACCGTCGCGGGCATCATCGACAGGCCCATGCCGAACGCGCAGAACATCAGCGGCACCAGTACGTCCGTGGCGTAGCTGCCGTGCGCGCCGATGAACGACAGCCAGGCGAACCCGGCGGTGCTCACCAGCATGCCGACGACCAGCAGCGGGCGCGGCCCCGTACGGCCGATGAGCCGGGTGGCGAGCTGCGCGCCCACGATCACCGAGAGGGAGCCGGGCAGGAAGCTGAGCCCGGCCTGGACCGCGCTGAAGCCGAGGACCTGCTGGTGGTAGAGGGAGAGCAGGAACCACATCGAGAACATGGCCGCGCCCACGAGCAGCACCACGATGTTGGAGGTGGCCAGGGTGCGGCGGCGCAGGATCGCGAGCGGCACCAGCGGGTGGGCGACCTTCGACTCGATGAGGACGAAGGCGGCGAGCAGGAGCACGGCGCCGCCGAGCGAGGCCCAGACCTCGGGGGCGCTCCAGGCGTGGCTCTCGGTCGAGATGATGCCGTAGACCAGGGCGGTCAGGCCGGCGGTGACGGAGACGGCGCCGGGTATGTCGAGGCGGCGGAGGCCGCCCCGGATGCCGGCGGCGGCCGGTACGTACGCGAGGGCGGCGGCGATCAGGGCCACGCCGATCGGGACGTTGACGAAGAAGACCCAGCGCCAGCCCGCGTACTCGGTGAGGACGCCGCCGATGACCGCGCCGGTCGCGCCGCCGGCCGCCATGACGGCGCTCCAGGCGCCCATGGCACGGGTGCGGGCCTGGGGCTCGGTGAACGTCGTCATGATCAGGGTGAGGGTGGCGGGCGCGAGGACCGCGCCGCCGACGCCCTGCACCGCGCGGGCGGCGATCAGTGCCCCGCCGCTGGAGGCGAGGCCGCAGACGAGCGAGGCGAGGGTGAACACGCCGAGGCCGGTGAGCAGCGCCTTCTTCGTGCCGACGAGGTCGGCGGCGCGGCCGCCGAGCAGCAGCAGGCCGGCGAAGCCGAGGGTGTAGGCGTTGACGATCCACTGCATGCCGGCGGGGGCCAGGTGCAGGGTGTCGCGCATCGAGGGGAGGGCGACGTTCACGATCGACACATCGAGGATGACCATGAACTGCGCCGCGCACGCGATGACGAGGATCGCCGTGGTCGGCAGCCGCTTCTGGGCGGGCGGGTGACCGGTATCGGTACTCGTGACGGACGGGGCTGACGAGGCAGACGGTGTAGACGGGGCAGACATGGCGGGTGCTCCAAGTGGTGCTGAGTGAGGCTGCTCCCAGTGAAACTAGAGCAGCTCTAAAAATGTAGCACCTATATTTTCGGTTCGGAGGCGGGATACCCTGGCCCTATGACGGAGCACACGCCCACCGCCGTAGCCGACCCCGACCCCGACGCCAGGACGTCGATCGGAACCGGCACCGGAATGCGTCCCCGCAAGCGGGAGCGCACCCGCTGCGCCATCTACGACGCCGCCTTCCGGCTCTTCGCCGAGCAGGGCTTCGACTCCGTCACCCTCACCCGGATCGCCGCCGAGGCCGACGTGGCCCCCGCCACCGTCTTCACGCACTTCGCGTCGAAGGAGGACATCTTCTTCAACCGCCGCCAGGAGTTCATCGCCAAGCTCCCCGCCGCCGTCGCGGACGCCCCCTCCGGCGCCGAACTCCTCGCCCAGCTCCGGGACTTCTACCTCGACTCCTTCGAGCTCGTGCTGTCCGACCAGTGGGTCGAGCGGAGCCGCACCTTCGCCCGCATCCTGCTGCCGAGCGCCGCGCTGCGCCGCAGCTTCCTGCCGCTCGTGGAACAGCGCAAGGTGCTGCTGACCGAGTACCTCGTCGAGCGGGCGGGCGCGGCGGGCGAGGACCCCGTGCACCGGCAGGAGCTGACGATCTTCGCGACGTTCGTCGTCTCGGTCGGCACCATCGCCTTCGAGGTCCTGCACGGCGAGCTCGCGGCGGGCGAACCGGCCGCCCGCGTCCGCGAGGACGTCCACGACGTCCTCGACCGGGGCTTCGACCGGCTCGCCCGCGCGTACGGGGACGGCGGCCTGCTGGACGTATGCACCCGCGCCCTGGGCGGGAGCACCAGCTCCTAGCCCGCGACCTGCCAGGTCAGCGAGCCTGTGAGCAGCGCCCGCAGCGCCGGGTCGCGCACCGCGTCCGTACGGTCCTCGGCGCGGGCCGTCACGGTGTGCGGGCGGCCGTCGGCCGGCAGGCCGAGTGTGCGCGGGGTCACCGTCGCCGCGCCGCGCGCGGCCCCGGCCTCGCGGCCGTCGACGTACCAGCGCACGGGCGCGGAGTCCGGGGCCTCGACGGTGACGCGGTCCGTACGGGCCAGGGTCCGGCCGGTCGGCGTGGCGCTGCTCAGTACGGACGCGTGGCGGTGGAAGCCCGCGATCATCGCCTCGCGGCCCGGGAGGTTGAACTGCCGGCCGAGCGTCCGCATGATCGAGTTCTCGGTCGGGCGGTAGAGCCCGTGCTGGTAGTAGCCGCCGCCCTCGTACGCGCCGACCGTCCCGCCGTCCGGCGAGGTCTGGCCGAGCCAGCGGTACCACTTCTTGCGCTGCGCGCCCATCGGACCGGCCGTGAGCTTGCTGATGTTGGCCTGCGCGGGCTCGGGGCCGGTGTACGTGCCGGGCTGCCCGTAGTCGTACTCGTCGGCGAGCTTCCCCAGCGAGTGGCCCGTCTCGTGAACGGCGATCTGGTCGGACTGCGGGTGGTCGGAGGACGCGGTCGCGATGCCGTCGTAGCCGACCTGCGAGCTGACGTCGTTGTAGCCCGCGCCGCCGTACTTGGTGGAGTTGGAGAGCACCACGACCAGATCGGCGGCCGGGGCCTTGGCCGCGTACGACTCGACCTTGCGGGTGTTCACGCACAGCAGCCGCTCGGTGCCGCCGCAGAAGAAGTTGGAGCCGAGCGCGGTGTCCTTGACCACGCTCTGCACCGGGTCGCCGGAGACGCCGGACTGCCGCGAGACGGCGTCGACGGCCCAGACGTTGAAGAGGTTCGTGTACGAGGCGTAGGGCTGCACCGCGGCGATCTTCGCCCACTTGGCGCGGACGTCCGCGTGGAAGTCGCCCTGCTGGGCGGCGGTGTAGCCGTCGCCGATGAAGACGATGTCGAGCTTGCTGCCCACGGGCCCGTTCTGGACGATCGGGGTGACGTCGCCGTCGGCGGCGATCGTCGACCGCTCCGCCGGGGAGAGCGGCCGCGCGGCGGGGACGGTGGTGTGCAGCGGGTGGCCGCCCGGACCGGTGAAGTAC